>NZ_RAWD01000007.1:0-83432 GCF_003612065.1 Corallococcus sp. CA047B | reverse complement strand
GGGCGGTGGGGGTGACCGGGCGCGGATGGCAGGCGGCGAGCGTCAGGAGGAGCAGCAGGGCGGCGTGGCGCATGGGCAAGGGGAAACTCTACCTTGCACGGGTGATTGAGCGACGCGTAGATTGCCGCGCGCTCCATGGCCCGGGAAAAGGACAACATTGCTCTGTCCGATGAGCACAACACCCGCGGCATCGAGCTGGCGGACCGGGGCTGGCTGGACGAGGCCATCAAGGAGTTCCGGAAGGCCATCGACCTGGACCCCACGTCGGCGCACGCGCACGACAACCTGGCCACGGTCTACGCGGAGAAGAAGCAGTTCCGCGAGGCGCTGGGCGAGTACCTCACCGCGCTGAAGCTGGAGCCGGAGAGCGCCACCGCGCACTACAACCTGGCCTGCTTCCTCTCCACCCACGCCAGCGAGATGGCCGTGGAGGAGTACAAGGAGGCCATCGAGCTGGATCCGGAGTACCCGGACGCCCACCTCAACCTGGGCCTCACGTACGCGGATCAGGGCCGGGTGGAGGAGGCGATGCGAGAGCTCCAGTCCGCCATCGAACTGGATCCGCAGGATGCCTTCCCCCGGCATGAGCTGGCGGCGCTGATGATGGACGAGGGCGACTACCGCTCCTCCATCACGCAGCTGAAGGAAGTGGTGCGGCTGGAGCCGGACAACTTCGAGGCGCAGCTGGACCTGGGCATCTGCTACGCCCAGAAGGGCTTCTACGCCGAAGCGGAGCGCGCCTACGAGCGCGCCCGGGCGTTGAATGCGGAAGACCTGTTGCTCAACTACAACCTGGCGGCGCTGTACGCGCTGTGGGGCCGTCCGAAGGACTCCGTCCAGTACCTGCAGAAGGCGCTGGCGGCGGACCGTCAGAAGGTCCTGGGGTGGCTGTCCGCCGACCCCATGTTCGACGTGCTCAAGGGCGATCCGGACTTCGAAGCCCTCTTCTGAGGGAAACACAACATGGAATGGGTTTTCCTGGGGCTGGCGCTGCTGCTGGTCGTCGCGAACGGTTTCTTCGTCGCGACGGAGTTCGCCATCGTGAAGATACGCGCCACGCGCCTGCAGTCCCTGGTGGACGAGGGCACGCCCGGCGCCAGCCAGGCCCTGAAGATGGTCAGCGAGCTGGACGCGTACCTGTCCGCCACGCAGTTCGGCATCACGCTCGCGTCGCTGGGCCTGGGCTGGCTGGGTGAGCCCGCGTTCGCGCACCTGCTGGAGCCGGTGCTGACGCGCATCGTGCCGGAGGGCTCCGCGTCCACGCTCGCGCACAGCGCCGCGGTCGTCATCGCCTTCAGCATCATCACGTTCCTGCACATCGTGCTGGGGGAGCTGGCGCCCAAGAGCCTCGCCATCCAGCGCGCCGAGCAGACGACGCTCGCGGTCGCGCTGCCCATGCGCGCGTTCTACTTCCTGTTCTACCCGGCCATCCGGCTGCTCAACTGGCTGGCGTCGCTGGTGCTCAAGGCCTTCGGCCTGCACTCGGCCGGTGAAGCCCACGAGGCCACGAGCGAGGAGGAGCTGCGCGTCATCCTGCACTCCTCCGCGCAGGCGGGCGCCATCACCACGGCGCGCGCGGAGCTCCTGGAGCGCGCGCTGGAGATGGCGCAGAAGACGGCGCGGCAGGTGATGGTCCCCCGCAACCAGGTGCGCTACCTGGACGTGGAGGAGCCGCTGGACAAGAACGTGGTGGACGCGCGCGCGTCCGGCCACACGTGGCTGCCGGTGTGCCGGGGCAACCTCGACGCGGTCGAGGGCGTGGTCAACGTGAAGGACCTGTTCTTCCTCCTGTCGCGCGGGGAGCTGAGAAGCCTGTCCCAGGTGCAGCGGCCGGTGCTCTTCATCCCGGAGAACGCGACGCTGGAGCAGCTGCTGGCGGAGTTCCGGCGTCGGCGCCGGCAGATCGCCATGGTGGTGGACGAGCACGGCGGTACGTCCGGCCTCGTCACCATCGCGGACGTGGTGTCGGAGGTGGTGGGCGACGTGGCGGAGCTGGGGCGGCGCGTGGAGGAGGTCCGGGCGCTGCCGGGCGGCCGCTTCGAGCTGCCGGGCACCGCGCAGCTGGACGACCTGGAAGCGCAGCTGGACGTGGACTTCGACCTGAGCGACGAGGAGAAGGGCGAGGTCACCACCATCGCCGGCTACCTGATGACGAAGCTGGGCCGGGTGCCGGAGAAGGGCGACAGCCTCAAGCTCGACATGTGGCGCATCCTCGTGGAGGAGGTGGACGGGCCGCGCGTCGTGCGCGTGACGGTGGAGCCGCAGTCGCGCCCCGCCGCCACCGCGCCCGCGGGCAGCCGTCCGTCGGAGACCGCCTAGCGAGGCGGCTTTGGGGCCTCTCAGCCCTTGGTGGCCCGGGCCTTCTTCTTCGCGCCCTTCAGCGCGGCCGGCTGCACCTTGGCGCTGGGCCGGTCCACCTTGAGCAGCTCCAGGTTGGTTTCGCCGTCGGTCGTCAGCTTGATGATGCCGACGTCCGGCGCGAACCACATCAGGCTCTCCATGGAGCGCCCCTCCGAACCGGGGCGGCTGGCGCGGGCCGTGGTGATGTTCTTGATCTTCAGCGCCTTGAAGGTGCCACCCTGGACGGTGATCTCCTCCTCGCCCAGCACCGTGGCCTCCTTGTCGAAGGTGGTGGCGATGGTGGGGCGCAGGCCGCCCTTCTTCGCCGGCGGCTGGAGCTTCACCGACAGGCTGTTCTTCCACGTCCCGCCCGGCACCATCACCGAGGGAGCAGGCACGGCGGCGCCCTCCGCGCTCACCACCTGCACGTCCATGCCGGATGCGGACAGGAGCGTGCCCTCCAGGCCGCCCAGGCCGGTGCGCACGCCCGCGGCGTCACAGGTGAGGTCCGTCTGCCCGCTGCGGCCCTTGAGGCTCACCGCGAGCGTGGCCTTCACCGTCCCGTCCGGGGCCGGCGCGACGTCCTTCGTCGTCAGGACGAGCTCCGAGGACCGGCCGGCGCGGTAGGTCAGTGCCAGCCCCTCCTCCATGGGAAACCAGGGGTTCGGACAGGGGGCCGGCGTGGCCGCCACCACCATGTCAGACCGGGGTGCTACCTGGGACGTCGGGGACGCGCCCACGAGGAGCGACAGGGCTAGCAAGGGCTGAAACGTAGGACGCCTCCAGAAAGATGGAATGAAAGGTAGGGTGGGTCGGCTGCTTTGCAAGGGTGGTGCGAGGCTGCTCGCCCGCCAACCTGTAGCACTGGACGTAGGGTCACGCGGTGCAGTGTCACCCTTGATCACCGGTGGGGTGGCTGGTACTCCTGCCGATCGCTGCGGAGCCGATTTTCCGGCCCCGCGCGTGTTTTCACTCCGCCTCACCGTCGCCTCGTAGGGAGCTCGCTGGCATGCGAATCAAGCGCCTGGACATCACCGGCTTCAAGTCGTTCATGGAGCGGAGCGTCTTCTCGTTCGACGAAGGCGTCACCGGCGTCGTCGGCCCCAACGGGTGTGGCAAATCCAACGTCGTGGACGCCATCCGCTGGGTGATGGGCGAGCAGAGCGCGAAGAACCTGCGCGGCCGGGGCATGGAAGACGTCATCTTCAACGGCTCGGAGAACAAGCCGCCCCTGTCCATGGCGGAGGTGTCGCTCACCTTCCTGGTGGATGACACGGACACGCTGTCGCCGCAGTACCAGGGCTACTCCGAAATCACCGTCACGCGGCGCCTGTTCCGCAACGGCGACTCCGAATACCTCATCAACAAGACCGTCTGCCGCCTGCTGGACATCACGGAGCTGTTCCTGGGCACGGGCGTGGGCACCAAGGCCTACTCCATCATCGAGCAGGGCCGCGTGGGCCTCATCGTCTCCAGCAAGCCGGAGGACCGCCGGCACCTGTTGGAGGAGGCCGCGGGCGTCACCAAGTACAAGGCCCGCCGCAAGGCCGCCGAACGCAAGATGGAGGCCACCGAGGCCAACCTCCTGCGCGTCAACGACATCACGGGCGAGCTGGAGAAGCGGCTCGACACGCTGTCGAAGCAGGCGAAGAAGGCGGAGAAGTACCGCAAGCTCAAGGCGCGCATGCGGGAGATTGATCTGCACTCGGCCAGCCACCGCTCGCTGGAGCTGATGGCGGAGAAGCGCGTGCTCCAGTCGCGGCTGGAGAACCTGGGCGGCGAGGAGCGCGAGGGCCTGGACCGGGTCAAGGAGCTGGAGGAGGTCATCACCCGGCGCCGCGCGGAGCTGGACGCGGAAGGGGCGGCGCTCCAGCAGTTCGCGGGCGAGGTGCACGCGCTGGAGAGCGCCGCGCAGCGCGACGCGCAGGAACTGGCGTACGGCCGGCGCGACTTCGAGGAGACCAGCACCCGCGTGGCGCAGGCGCAGGCGGAGCTGGACGGACTGCTCGCGCGGCAGGCGGAGATGGTGGCGACCATGACGGCCCGCGAGGCGGAGCTGTCGGGCATCGCCGGGTCGTACAAGGAAGACGAAGTGGCCATGGCGGTGGCCCTGGAGGAGCAGCGCCGCGTCTCCGTGCTCCAGA
The DNA here is from genome assembly GCF_003612065.1 of Corallococcus sp. CA047B. NCBI lineage: Bacteria > Pseudomonadati > Myxococcota > Myxococcia > Myxococcales > Myxococcaceae > Corallococcus > Corallococcus sp. CA047B. The sequence goes on along the minus strand of NZ_RAWD01000007.1, from coordinate 78,948 downwards.
CGGAAATCTCGCTGCGCCTGGAGCAGGAGCGGGCGGGGCTGGTCGCCGTGGCCACGCGGCTGGCGAACCACGAGAGCAACCTGACCAACCTGGCGCGCCAGCGCACCGACCTGGAGGCCCGCCGCGCCAAGCTGTCCGGCGAGGTGGAGGCCCTGCGCGCCCAGGAGCAGGAACTGGACAGTGTGCGCACGCAGGCGGCCCGCCACGTGGAGGACACCCGCCACCTGGCGTCCGAACTGGCCGAGCGCCGGGGCCAGGAGGAGGAGGCCCTCACCCGCACGCGCGAGGCCTTCACGGAGAACGAGGTCCAGGTCATCGCGCTGCGCGAGGAGCTGAGCGACAAGCGCAGCCGCCTGTCCTCCCTGGAGGACATCCAGAAGAACTACGACGGCTTCGACCGGGGCGTGCGCGCCGTCATGGTGCGCGCGGCGGAAGCGGCCCGGGACCAGGGCATCTTCGGTCTGGTGGCCGACGTGCTCACGGTGACGTCGCCGCGCTACGAGCGCGCGGTGGAGGCCGCCCTGGGTGAGCGGCTCCAGCACGTCATCGTCGACAGCCGCGACAAGGGCCTGGAGCTGGTGGAGTACCTGAAGGGCCACGCGGAAGGGCGGGGCACCTTCCTGCCCGTGCCCACCGGCGACGCGCTGCGCGCCGTGGTGGAGCCGGACCTGTCGCGCCCGGGCGTCCTCGCGCACGCGCTGCGTGAGGTCTCCTGCGAGCCCGCGCTGGAGCCGGTGATGCGGCTGCTCCTGGGGGACGTGGTCATCGTCCAGGACCTGCTGGCCGCCCGCGAGTACGCGGAGGCCACCCCCGTGCCCTGCACGCTGGTGACGCTGGAGGGCGAAGTCTTCCGCGCCGACGGCACCATCACCGGCGGTGAGCGCGAGGGCGCTGCGGTGGGCGCGCTCCAGAAGAAGCGTGAGATCGCGGAGCTGGCGTCCGAAGTGGCCCGGGTGGAGGAGCGCTACAACGAGATTTTGACCCGCCACTACACGCTCCAGAAGCAGATGGGGCAGGCGGAGGCCGTCCTCAAGGGCCTGGGCAAGGAGCAGCACGCGGAGGAGGTCAACCTGGCCAGCCAGGAGAAGGACCTCCACAAGGCGAGCGAGGACCTGTCCAAGGTGCGCGAGCGGCTGCGCTCGCTGGAGGGCGAGGAGGGGCAGCTGGCCCAGAGCCACACCGCGCTCACCAACGAGGAGGAGTCCAGCCGGGGCGAGGTGGCCCACGGCCAGGCGGACCGCGAGGCGCGCGAGGAGCGCGTGCGCCAGTACGCCGGGGAGCTGGAGGGCCTGCGCCAGCGCGCGGACACGGCGTCCTCGGACCTGATGGGCCTGCGCGTGAAGGTGGCTGCCGGCAGCGAGCGCGGTGAGTCCGCGCGCAAGGAGCTGGAGAGCCTGGTCGCGCAGCGCCGGGACATGGAGGCGCGCACCAGCCGCCTCCAGGGCTCTTCCACGGAAGGCCGCGCCAAGGTGGAGGCCCTGGAGCGCCGGCTCGCGGAGCTGGAGTCCACCCGGGAGCAGCGGGCGGAGGAGCACCGCGTGGCCGCGGAGGCCCTGGAGACGCGCCGCACCGCGCACGCCAGCGCCACCACCGAGGTGCGCGAGCAGGACACCGCCTTCCGCGAGCTGCGCGGCCGGCTGGATGAGCTGATGCAGGGCCTGTCCCAGATTTCGCTGCGCGAGAAGGAGATCGCCCTGGAGCTGGAGCACCTGGCCGCCGGCATCCGCGAGCGCTACCAGCTGGAGCTGGCGACGGAGCTGCACCAGTACCACCTGCTGCCCACGCTCTCCGCGGAGGTGGAAGGGGAGCTCAAGGACCTGCGCGCCCAGGTGGAGAAGATGGGGGAGATCAACCTCACCGCCATCGACGAGCACGCGGAGCTGTCCAAGCGCTTCGACTTCCTGTCCGCGCAGCGCCAGGACCTCCAGGCGTCCATCAGCCAGCTGCGCGAGGCCATCGTCCGCATCGACGCGACGAGCCGCGAGCGCTTCAAGCAGACCTTCGACGTGGTGAACGAGAAGTTCCAGGCCATCTTCCCGCGCCTGTTCGGCGGCGGCCGGGCCAGCCTCATCCTCACCCAGGAAGGCCCCAACGGCGAGCCGGGCGTGGAGATCGTCGCCCAGCCCCCGGGCAAGAAGCTTCAGAGCGTCAACCTGCTGTCCGGCGGCGAGAAGGCGCTCACCGCCGTGGCGCTCATCTTCGGCATCTTCCTCATCAAGCCGACGCCCTTCTGCCTCCTGGACGAGGTCGACGCCCCGTTGGATGAAGGCAACGTGGGCCGCTACAACGACATGGTGAAGGAGATGAGCAGCCAGTCGCAGTTCATCCTCATCACCCACAACAAGCGCACCATGGAGATCGCCGACACGCTGTACGGCGTCACCATGGAGGAGCCCGGCATCTCCAAGCTCGTCAGCGTGAAGATGCGCGAGGCCTCCGCGCACAACGACGACAAGGTCCCCGCCGCCTCTTAAGCACCGGGCCGGCGAAGGCGGAAAGAAGACGGGCGCCCCGGGAAGTTCCCCGGAGCGCCCGTTTCATTTCCAGCCGCCCGCCTTCACGCGGGCGGCTGTCGCCTTGCGCGCCTACTTCTTCTTGGCGGGGGCGTTGTAGCTCTTCTTCGGGCACGCGCCCTGGTCCGCGGCCAGACGCTGCTGGGCGGCCGACAGGTCCTTCTGGGTGTTGGTGAGGGCCTCCTGGCTGGCCGTCTCCACCGGGGCCCAGCTCTCCTCCTTGGCCTTCAGCTCCTGCACCAGCGCGAGCGTCGTCTGGTCCACCGTCTCCTGCGCCTTGAGCGCCGTCACCCACGCGGTGGCGGACTCCACCAGCGCGGTGCACTTGGAGGACAGCTCGTCGAAGAGCCGGTAGTCCTTCGTCTTGGAATACTTCTGCACGACGGCGTCATACGTCTCCGCCGCGTTGGTGCGCGCGCCGAAGGTGATGGCGGACGCCGCGGCGGACTGGGTGCGCGCCAGCTCCAACTGGAAGAAGCGCAGCTCCGGCGGCAGGCTGGCGGCGGTCTCCACCGGGGCCTGCGAGTTGAAGAAGACGAAGCGGAAGGGGAACTTCAGCTCGCTGGAGGACTTCGCGGGCATCGCCGCGACCTTCGCCTGCAGACAGGAGGCGAGCTGGTCGCCCTCGGTGCTGCCGGAGGGCTTGAACTTCACCTCGGTGGGGTTCGGCTGGCCCTGCATGATGTGGATGTCGGCGGCCAGCACCGGCGGCGTGGTGGCCTTGAAGTTGTTGAAGCACTCGCACCAGCTCTTCTCCGCCAGACGCACCGTGCCGGAGAAGTCCGAGCCCTCGTTGATGCCCATGGTGACGGAGGGGTTGTTGGCGGTGGTGTGGTCGTAGGCGTACGTGGCCTCCACCGGCTTGGCGTCCGCCGCCAGCGGCGCGGGCTTCACGTGCGTGTCCAGCACCTGCTGGACGCACTGCGTGCCGGCCGGCGTGAGGTTCTCACCGGTGATGGCGTGCGTGCCGCCCTGGGCGTTGACGGTCGTCTTCACCGTCACCTTGGTGGCGGCCGCGGGGCCGCGGTGGGCCGGGTCCACCAGACATTCCAGCACGTCCGGGCGGACGCTCAGGAGCGCGCCCACGAGGACGCCCTCGTTGGCGGGCGCCGGCAGGGTCTGCTCGCGCGGGAAGCAGGACGCCAGGTCGAAGGGAGGCTGGTTGGTGATGCGCAGCCGCTCTTCCTTCGTCAGCTGCTTCTGACCTTCGGCGGGGGCGTCACCGGTCTTCTGCTGACCGGCACAGGCGGCGGTGAGGACGACGGAGGCAACGGCGAGATGTCTCAGCATGGTGAGGGGTTCTCCCGGTTGGAGTTTGAGGGGACTGGGGACTGCGGCGGGGCTCTTACTTCTCCAGGCCCTCGGCGTTCTTGAGGTCCTTGAGACGAAGCCCGTTCTTCTTCAACAGACGATAGAGGCTCTGCATGGAGAGGCCCGTGCGCTGCTCCGCGGCCTTCATGTCGAAGGCCACCTCGCGCATGATCTCCGCGAAGTACAGGCGCTCGAAGTCCGCGAGCACCCGGTCCTTCGCCTCGTGGTACGGCATGCCGCTGACGATGGCGGCCACGTTGGTGGCGGGCTCGGCCCCTTCCGTGCGCTTGGGCGTGTGCGCCAGGAAGTCCAGCCAGCTGGTGTTGCCCGTCTCCTGCATCAGGGCGCCGCGCTCCAGCACGTTGCGCAGCTCGCGCACGTTGCCCGGCCAGTCGTAGCCCTCGAAGAGCGCCAGCGTCTGGGGCGTCAACTCCAGCGACGCCTTCATGCCGCGCGACAGCGCCTGCGACAGGGTGGGGATGTCGTCGCGCCGGGTGCGCAGGGGCGGCAGCCGCACGCGCGCCACCGCGAGCCGGAAGTAGAGGTCCGCGCGGAAGCGGCCCTGGCGCACGTCCTCCTCCAGGTTGCGGTGCGTGGAGGCGATGACGCGCACGTCCACCGCCACCGGCTGGCCGTCCAGCGAGGGCACCTCGCGCGTCTCCAGCACGCGCAACAGCTTGCCCTGCACGGACAGGGGCAGCTCGCCCACTTCATCCAGGAAGAGGGTGCCGCCGCGCGCCGCCTCGAAGATGCCGCGCGCGCCCTTGTCCTCGTGCTCCCCGGCGCGCAGGCCGCCGAACAGCTCGCGCTCCGCCTTCTCCTCGGAGATGAGGTTGCAGTCGACGACCTTGAAGGCGCCGTGGCGGCGCAGCGAGTGCTGGTGCACCGCGCGGGCGGCCAGCTCCTTGCCGGTGCCTGTTTCGCCCTCGACGAGCAGGTTCATGTCCTCGCGCGCGATGCGGCGCAATTCCGTGAAGACCCAGCGCATCTTCTCCGAGCTGCCCACCAGTTGCCCGAAGGACTCCGTGCCGGTGACCTCCACCTCCGTCGCGCGGGCGGCCAGCTTTACCGCGAGCTTCGTCTTGCCCAGCTCCATCTTGTCGCCGCTGGTGACGAAGGCCTGGAGCACCCGGCGCCCGTCGAGGAACGTGCCGTTGCGGCTGCCCAGGTCGCGCAGCAGCAGGCCCTGCGGCAGCCGCTCCACTTCCAGGTGGCGGCGGCTCACCGTCGGATCGCTCAGGACCAGGTCGCCCGCGGCGTCGGAACCGACGCGCACCAGCGAGTCCCGGGTGGTCACCTTCTTGCCCTTGTCCGGACCCCCCACGACCTCCACCGTCCACTCGTGGAGGGGCACGCGCGTGGCCTGGCCTTCGCGCTCCGCCTGCACGGTTTCGGTGACATCCGGTCTGTCAATCATGGTCCTTCACCCCTCATCGCACGGGTCGCGGGGGGCAAAAGCACCCCTCCCCGCCCTCGTTCCGCCTGTTTAGGGGCGACTGGACACAGGGGGCAAGAGGAAGAAGTGGACTCGGAATCGTCCGTTGAAGGTGAAGACAGGACGACGACAGAAGGAGGCACGCCCACCCCAACCAGGGACGTCGTGCCCCTCTGCCTTCCTGGCCGTGCGCGTCAGTACTTCGAGGGTGCGTCGCTCGCGGGGAAGGACTCCATGGACTCCTCATCCCCCGGGTCGTCGCCTGGGCCGCCGCCGGACTTCACGCTGGCGTTCGTCGGGCCCTTCACCTCGCGCGTGGGCACCTGTTGATCCGCGGTGGTGCCCTTCGCCTTGCCCTTGCCCTTCGCGGGCGCCGCGCGGCCGGTGCCGGCCTGCGCGTTCATCATGCGCGCGCCCAGCAGGTTCTTCGCGCGCTCGGCCAGGTTGCGCTGCTCGTCCTGCCAGTCGCGGAACAACTGCGCCAGCTCCTGGTCGCCCGCGGTCTCCGCGTCACGCAGGTACTGCTCGCTCACCGACGCGCCCTTGAGCAGGTGGTAGAGCGTGCTGATGAGGTCGTGATGCTCGTCCCGGGTTCCCGTTACCGCCTGTCCGCCCGCCATGTGTTCCTCCCGTCAAAGGGGTGGATTCCAATGGGGAGAAAGTAGGCACGGCGGCAGGCGCGGGCGGGCCCGAACCCGGGGCCCGCTCGCCCGGCTGCCCTCAGGCGCTGAGCATCGGGTCCAGCTTCTTCTGCCGGTCCAACTCCGCCAGGTCGGAATAGCCGCCCACGTGCGTGTCCCCGATGAAGATCTGCGGCACGGTGCGCTGGCCGTTGCTCATCTCCACCAGCTTCGCGCGCTCCTCGTCGTTCCCGGTGACGTCCACTTCGGTGTAGTCCACGCCCTTGCGCTTGAGCAGGTCCTTCGCGCGCACGCAAAAGCCACAATAGGTCGTCGTGTAGATCTTCACGGGCTTCACGGAATCCTCCTTCAAGGGCTGTGAGTCCTACGTCGGTCCAGATGCCAAGAGTAAGGGCCGGTTGCGCGGCCTGCCACGGCGGCGTGCGCCTGGCCCCTTGAAACACGACGGCCCCCGGAACCCGAAAAGGGTGCCGGAGGCCACCGGGTTCAACCGATTCCCATCCCCGTGGAACGAAGGGGAGGGGAGGGCGACTACATGCCCATGCCGCCCATACCGCCCATGCCGCCCATGCCGCCCATGCCACCACCGCCGCCGCCCTTGTCGTCGTCCGCCTTCGGACGCTCGGCGACCATGGCCTCCGTGGTCAGCATCAGCGAGGCGACCGACGCGGCGTTCTGCAGCGCGGTGCGGCTCACCTTGGCCGGGTCGATGACGCCCGCGGCCAGCAGGTCCTCGTAGGTCCCGGTCGCGGCGTTGAAGCCGTAGGCGCCCGTGCCCTCCTTGACCTTGTTCACCACCACGCTGCCCTCCAGGCCGCCGTTGCCGACGATCTGACGCAGGGGCTCCTCGACGGAGCGGCGGATGATGTCCACGCCGGACTTCTCACCCTCCAGCAGCTTCAGGCCGTCCAGCGCCTTGAGGCAGCGGATGTAGGCGACGCCGCCGCCGGGCACCACGCCCTCCTCGACGGCCGCGCGGGTCGCGTTGAGCGCGTCCTCCACGCGGGCCTTCTTCTCCTTCATCTCCGTCTCGGTCGCGGCGCCCACGTTGATGACGGCCACGCCGCCCACGAGCTTCGCCAGACGCTCCTGGAGCTTCTCGCGGTCGTAGTCGCTGGACGTGTCCTCCACCTGCGTGCGGATCTGCTTCACGCGCGCTTCGATGGTCTCCTGCTTGCCCGCGCCGTCGACGATGGTCGTGTTGTCCTTGTCGATGGTGATGCGCTTGGCGCGGCCCAGCTGGTTGATGGTCAGCGTGTCCAGCTTGATGCCCAGGTCCTCGGCGATCATCTCACCGCCGGTGAGCGTCGCGATGTCCTCGAGCATGGCCTTGCGGCGGTCGCCGAAGCCGGGCGCCTTCACGGCGGCCACGTTCAGCACGCCACGGATCTTGTTCACCACCAGGGTGGCCAGGGCCTCGCCCTCCACTTCCTCGGCGATGATCAGCAGGGGCTTACCGGCGCGCGCCACCTGCTCCAGGATGGGGAGCAGGTCCTTCATCGACGAGATCTTCTTCTCGTGGATGAGGATGAGCGGGTCCTGCAGGACGACTTCCATGCGCTCCGGATCCGTCACGAAGTACGGGGACAGGTAGCCACGGTCGAACTGCATGCCCTCGACGACGTCCAGGGTCGTCTCAAGGCCCTTGGCCTCCTCGACCGTGATGACGCCCTCCTTGCCGACCTTCTCCATCGCGTCCGCGATGATCTGGCCGATGGTGGTGTCACCGTTCGCGGAGATGGTGCCAACCTGGGCGATCTCCTTGTTGCCCTTGGTCGGCTTCGCCAGCACCTTCAGCTCGGCGGTGATGGCGGCGACGGCCTTGTCGATGCCGCGCTTGATGTCCATCGGGTTGTGGCCCGCGGCGACCAGCTTCGCGCCCTCGCGGAAGATGGCCTGCGCCAGCACGGTGGCCGTCGTGGTGCCGTCACCGGCCACGTCGGAGGTCTTGGAGGCGACCTCCTTGACCATCTGGGCGCCCATGTTCTCGAACTTGTTCTCCAGTTCGATTTCCTTCGCCACCGTCACGCCGTCCTTCGTGATGGTGGGAGAGCCGAAGCTCTTCTCGATGACGACGTTGCGGCCCTTGGGCCCCAGGGTCACCTTGACCGCGTCGGCCAGGATGTTCACGCCGCGCAGGATGGCGTCGCGCGCGCGCACTTCGAAAATGATGTCTTTGGCCATGGTCTGAATCCTCTAGAAGTTGGGAGTGGAAAAGGGTGCGGCGGGCTTCACTTCTCGATGACGCCCAGCACGTCCTCTTCGCGCAGGATCAGGTGATCCTCGCCGTCCAGCTTGATCTCCGTGCCCGCGTACTTGCTGAAGAGGATGGTGTCGCCGGCCTTGATGTCCATGGCGCGCACCTTGCCGTCCTCCAGCACCTTGCCGTTACCGACGGCGACGACCTTGCCCTCGAGGGGCTTCTCCTTGGCCGTGTCGGGGATGAAGAGACCGCCCTTGGTCTTGGTCTCCTCGGCGACGCGCTTGATGATGAGCCGATCCTGCAGGGGACGAATCTTCATGGCTTGCTCCTGTGAACCACGGCCTGGCGGCCCGGATTGCGGTCCGGACCGGGATGCCGTTGGGGTTGAGAAAAGGGCCTGTTGGCCGGTGGTGTTGGCACTCGCACCTCGTGAGTGCTAACGCCAGGTCGCGGCGGATAATAACCAGGGACTTCACCTCGTCAAGCGACGTTGGTCCTTGGGTCGGTGTGCGGCTAAACACCCGTCCTGCCTGCGCTTTTCCCGGAAGATTCTTCGTTCGCCACGCCTGCCCGGCAGGCCGGTGTGAGTGTCGCCGCGTTGGCACTCCCCGGGCCCGAGTGCCAGCGTAAGTACTTGATAAGACTTGGGGGCGTTTTGCCGACGCCCTGCGACATGGCTACGCTTGGTCGTGGAGCCCCTGGAAGCGATGGGCGACTTCCAGGAACCCTCGGGAGGTGTGGTCGATGAGCGGACTTCTGACGTCCTCTTCCTCGCTGAAGGAGTTCTTCCGGGAGCTGCTGCTGGAAGTGACGACGCGGCAGCGGGTGGCGCTGAACGAGTCCACCGAGTTCTACCTGGTGAACCTGCTGGCGGAGTTCGCCGCGTCCGACAAGCTGTTCAGCCGGGATGCCGAAGGCCGGCGCGAGCATGAGCCCCTGGCGGAGCTGTACCACCGCGCGCTGCAGCAGGAGCGCGACGAGCGCATCCGCACGCTGCGGCGGCTGGGCGACGTGTCACTCTACAAGGTCGGCTTCTTCTCCGGCGCGTTGCAGCAGGGGATGGTCGGCCCGGACTACTACATCCAGATGGGCGGCGCGGCGTACGGCCAGGTCGCGGAGCTGGTGCCCGCGGGTGGCTTCACCGGCGTGTACCGGGAGCTGTGCGACAAGTTCCGGTCGCTGGTGGAGGTGCTGGAGGAGATCAGCGCCCGGGGGCTGGTGAGCGCGGGGCCCGCCGGGGCGCTGCGCGTCTACGAGTCCTGGGTGCGCACCGGCAGCGACAGGCTGGAGCGCGTGCTGGTGGACGCCGGATGGGTGCCGCGCAAGGGGCCGCTTGCGAACTGACCCCGCGCAGTCCCCGCTGCTGGTGGGACGGCTCCAGGCCCACCTGGAAGCCATCTACGGCTTCCGGTGCGAGGCGCGCGCGGAGGCCTTCGTGGTGGACGCGGAGGCGGCCGCGCTGCTGGGCGGCACCGGCCGCGCGCCGGAGGAATTGCTGGTGCTGGAGGCCCGGGGCGGCCTGGAGCTGGCGCTCTACCTGTCCCCGGCGCTGCTGGCCCGCCTGGAGCGCTACGACGCAAGCCCCCTGGGCTCCGTCCTGGATGGCGACCTGGACGGCTACTGCCAGGTGACGGAGGGCGTCAGCCACTTCCTCTATGTCGCGCACACGGCGCACTACGAGCGCACGGTGTCGCTCCTGGAGCTGGAGGCCCAGGCGGAGGTGGACAAGTTCGTGGTGTGCCTGCTGCACCGCTGGGGCGAGGGCGTCGTCGGGTGGGCCCGGGAGCTCCTCCAGCGCCTCTTCGACCGCGTGGCGTACCAGCCCCGGCTGTCGTTGGAGGAGCGCTGGCGCTACGAGGAGGCGAACCGGGTGTCGCGCCGCTTCTGCGCGCGGCTGATGGGGCACGTCGTGGCCCGGCGGTTGGACCGGCTCCTCGGCGACCTGCGTTATGCGTACCGGCTGGGAGCGGAGGCCAAGCTGCGCCACTTCGCGCACGGCGGTTGATGGCCCGGCGGGCCTCCGCTTCGGGTAGGGTGGGGGCATGCCGCGCGAGGCATCCTCAGGAGGCATCGTCATCCGGGCCAGCAGCGCCGGCACCTGGGAGGTGGCGGTCATCCGTCCGCACGGTCGCCACCTGTGGGCGCTGCCCAAGGGGCACGTGGACCCGGGTGAGACGCCGGAGCAGACCGCGCACCGGGAGGTGCGGGAGGAGACGGGGCTCTCCGTGGCGCTGCTCGCGCCCCTGGGGGAGATCCGCTACGTCTACCAGTTCCGGGGGCAGCGCATCTTCAAGCGCGTCCACTTCTTCCTCTTCCGCTACGAGGCGGGGGAACTGGGGCCGCTGCCGGGGCCGCGCGTGGAGGTGGACGAGGTGCGCTGGCTGCCCCTGGAGGGGCTGATTCCCGCGCTGGGCTACAAGGGGGAGAAGGCCGTCGCCGGCCGGGCGCTGCGGTGGATGCGCGCCCAGGGCCTGGCGTCCGCGCCTTCCGCCTCGCCCGGGGCCCCTCCCATCACGGGGGAGGGCGCCGGGCTGAAGAAGGAAGGCTAGCGCCTACTTCTTGGCTTCCTCGGCGGTGTACTTGCCGGAGAGCGCCTCGCGCACGTCGCGGTCGAACTTCACGCGCTGGGTGGCGACCTCGCGCAGCGCGAGCACCGGCGGCTTGTTCTTGGAGGTCTCCAGGATGGGCCGGGCGCCGGCCATCAGCTGGCGCGCGCGCTTGGCGCCCAGCAGCACCAGCGCGAACCGGTTGTCCACGTAGGGGAGGCAGTCTTCAACGGTAACGCGGGCCATGGAACATCCTTCTTGGCTTGGGAGCCGGTGGAAGCCTCTGAACCTAAAGAGCACCCCCGGGCGAGTCAAGGAAGGATGGTGGGCCCGCCCGCTGAGCTCCGGCCGACGCTCCAGGGCCTTCCCTGTTCGCTGCCTTACGTCTGATTCTCAGCCTCCGGAATTTGAGACGCAATCGCACAACGGATTCCCGGAGGTGCGTTTTCCGAAGGAGAAATGGGACGCCAGGGTGGGTCCCCGTCACCCCGCATCCCGGGATTCCCGGGGCGCGGTTCGCGAGAGGAGGTCCCGCATGAGCGCGGTGGAATCCTGCGGCGCCGGCCATCCCCGGTGCGTGTCGGGTGGGAGGGGGGCGTCATGGGAGGGGAGGCCGTGAGCGGACCGGTGCTGGTGACGGGCCCGACGGGCAACGTGGGCCGGGCGGTGGTGCGGGCCCTGCTGGCGGAAGGGGTGCCGGTGCGCGCGGCGGTGAAGTCGTCGGAGCACACCGCGGCGCTCCTCAAGGAGATGGATGGAGACGTGACGCCGGTGCCGCTGGACTTCCTGCGCCCGGAGACGTTCCTGCCCGCGCTGGAGGGCGTGCGGGGCGTGTTCCTGATGCGGCCCCCGGCCCTGGCCAACGCGGAGCTGACGCTCAACGCCTTCGTGGACGCGGCCGTCACGCAGGGCGTGAAGCAGGTGGTGTTCCTGTCCATGGCGGGCGCGGAGCGCAGCACGTGGGCGCCGCACCACGCGGTGGAGGAGCACCTGAAGCGCTCGTCGCTGGGGTGGACGCTCCTGCGCCCGGCCTTCTTCGCGCAGAACCTGGGGGATGCGTACCGCGAGGACATCCGCCAGGACGGCCGGCTCTACATGCCCGCGGGCCACGGCAAGGTGGCCTTCGTGGACGTGCGCGACGTGGGCGAGGTGGCGGCGCGGGCGATGCTGGACACGTCCCTGCGCGACCGCGCGTTCACGCTCACCGGCCTGGAGGCGGTGAGCTTCGAGGAGGTGGCCTCCGTGCTGTCGGAGGTGCTGGGCCGGCCCATCCGCTACGTGCCCGCGTCGGTGCCGGGCTACGTGCGCCACCTGCACCAGCGCCGGCTGTCCTGGGGCCAGTTGGGCATGCAGACGCTGATGCACGTGGGACTGCGCTTCGGCCATGCGGAGCAGGTGGACCCCACGCTCACCAACCTGCTCGGACGCCCCACGCGCACGGTGCGCCAGTACATCGAGGACCACGCGCCGCTGTGGCGCTGACGCGGCTCAGGTGTACCAGAGCGCCCACAGGATGAGGACGCCCTGCAGCGGCAGCCGCAGCCAGAGCAGGGCCTTGGGAATCTTCCGGAACTTCTCCGGGTGCCGAGCCATGTGCACGTTCGCGGGGAACACCGCCACGAACAGCGCGACGAGTCCCCAGGCCCCAAGCCGCGTCGTCTGCGGCACCACCAGCAGCACGCCGAGCAGCACCTCCGCCACGCCGCTCAGCAGCACCAGCTCCCGGGGGTACGGGAGGTAGGGCGGCATGATGCTCATGAACATGCGCGGCTTGCGGAAGTGCGTGACCCCCGCGACAACCATGATCAGCGCGAGCACGAACTGGAGGATGAGCTTCACGGACATGGGGGGTGGGACTCCTTGCGGCGGCATCGAAGCGCGGCCCGGAGCCCCCGTCCATGGCTACTTTCCGGCGAAGGCCTCACTGACGATGGCGCGCGCCTCCTGGACGAGGGTGTCCAGGTGCGCCTGGTCCCGGAAGCTCTCCGCGTAGATTTTGTAGACGTCCTCGGTGCCGGAGGGGCGCGCGGCGAACCAGCCGTTCTCCGCCGTCACCTTGAGGCCGCCCAGCTCCGCGTTGTTGCCCGGCGCGCGCGTGAGGCGCTGCTGGATGGGCTCACCGGCCAGCGACGTGGCCTTCACCGCGTCGGGGGACAGCTTCTTGAGCACGGCCTTCTGCTCGGACGTGGCCGGCGCATCGATGCGCGTGTACAGCGGCGCGCCGAACTTCTTCGCCAGCTCCTGGTAGTGCTCGCCGGGGTCCTTGCCGGTGCGCGCCAGGATTTCGGCCGCGAGCAGGTCCAGGATGATGCCGTCCTTGTCGGTGGTCCACACGGTGCCGTCGGTGCGCAGGAAGGACGCGCCCGCGCTCTCCTCGCCCCCGAAGCCCAGCGAGCCGTCCAGGAGCCCGTCCACGAACCACTTGAAGCCCACCGGCACCTCCACCACGCGGCGGCCCAGGTCCTTCGCCACGCGGTCGATGAGGCTGCTGCTCACCAGCGTCTTGCCCACCGCCGCGTCCTTCTTCCAGCCCGGACGGTTGCGGAACAGGTAGTCGATGGAGACGGCCAGGTAGTGGTTCGGGTTCATCAGCCCCTGGCTGCGGGTGACGATGCCGTGGCGGTCGGAGTCCGTGTCGTTGCCGAACGCGAGCGCGTACTTGTCCTTGAGGCCCACCAGGTTCGCCATCGCGTACGGCGACGAGCAGTCCATGCGGATCTTCCCGTCATGGTCCGCGGGCATGAAGCCGAACGTGGGGTCCACCTTGCGGTTCACCACGGAGATCGACAGCTTGTAGCGATCCGCGATGGGGTCCCAATAGTCCAGGTTGGAGCCACCCAGCGGATCCGCGCCCAGCTTCAGCTTCGCGTCCCGGATGACGTCCACGTCCACCACGTTCGCCAGGTCCTTGACGTACGGGGTGATGAAGTCGTGGGCCTTCACCGTGCTGCTGGCGAGCGCCTTCTCGTAGGTGACGCGGCGGACGTCCTTGTTGCCGGCGGCCATCAGCTCGTTGGCGCGGCGCTCCACCAGGGACGTGACGTTCGTATCGGCGGGGCCACCGTTGGGCGGGTTGTACTTGATGCCGCCGTCCTCCGGCGGGTTGTGGGACGGGGTGATGACGATGCCGTCCGCGAGCCCGCTCGTGCGGCCCCGGTTGTACGTGAGGATGGCGTGGGAGATGACCGGCGTGGGCGTGGCGCCGTCGGTGTAGCGGACCTCGACGCCGTGGGCGGCCAGCACCTCCAGCGTGGTGCGCTGGGCGGGTTCGGACAGGGCGTGGGTGTCCTTGCCCAGGAACAGCGGGCCGTCGTAGCCCTGCTGCTTGCGGTACTCGCACAGGGCCTGCGCCACCGCGAGGATGTGCGCTTCGTTGAAGCTCCGGCGCGCGGCGCTTCCGCGGTGGCCAGAGGTGCCGAAGGCGACGCGCTGCTCGGCGACGGACGCGTCCGGCACGTCGGAGGCGTACTGCCTGCGCAGCTTCTCGGGGTTGATCAGCAGGTCGCGCGAAAGGGGCTTGCCAGCGGAAGGATGGGCCATGACCGGGCCACACTAGCCGCGCGGACTGCTCCATGGGGAGGCGAAGTCACGCCCCCTGTCCATCCCCGCACCCGGCCTGACGCGCTCCGTCCAGTAGCGGGCGGGAGCGCGTATCGGCCGGGCGGTGGCGGCTGTCCGGAAGCCGTCAGCGCGCCACGGCGACGGAGGACGCGGGCGCCGCGGGCGGCAGGGCCCCCGGGGCGGGGGGGACATCCTCCAGGGGCTGGGCCGCGTGCTCGGGCAGGAACACCAGCAGCACCAGCGCGGGGATGGCCGCCGCCGCGGTGAAGGCGAAGAACGTGGGCCAGCCCATCCACGTGGCCAAGTAGCCGGACACGGAGCCGATGAGCCGGTTTGCGATGGTGCCCATCGTGGACAGCAGCGCGTACTGCGTGGCGCTGAAGCTCTTGTGGCACAGCGACATCACGAAGGCGGCGAACGCCGTCACGCCCAGGCCCGTGCACACGTTGTCCACGGTGATGGCGGCCGCGAGCATCAGGTCGTTCTTGCCCACGAGCGACAGCGCCAGGAAGGCCAGGTTGGTGAGCCCCTGCGCGGCGCCGAAGATGAACAGCGCGCGGCGCATGCTGAGCTTCACCATCAGCACGCCGCCCAGCAGGCCGCCGCCGATGGTGGCCAGCATGCCCAGCGTCTTGCTGAGCGCGCCAATCTCGGTGTTGGAGAACCCGAGCTCGATGTAGAACGGCGTCACCATGCTGGCGGCGATGGCATCCCCCAGCTTGTAGAGCACCAGGAACGCGAGCACCCCCAGCGCGTACTTCCGGCGGAAGTAGTCCACGAAGGGCTTCACCACCGCGTCCAGAAGGTTGCGCGGAGGCCGCACGCTCTGGGGCTCCGGGGCCAAGAGCGTGGCCACCACGCCCACGCTCATGAGCAGGCCCATCACGTAGTACGTCTTCGACCAGCCCAGGATGTCGGAGAGGATGAACGCCAGTCCGCCCGCGACGAGCATGCCCATCCGGTAGCCGGTGACGTACATGGAGTTGCCCAGCCCGCGCTCCTCCAGGGGGAGGATGTCCGTGCGCCACGCGTCCGCGACGATGTCCTGGCTGGCGGACAGGAACGTCACCACCACCGCCATGCACGCCATCGCGATGGGGGCGTCCTTCGGGTTGACGAGCCCCATGGCGGAGATGGCGCCCATGAGCAGCACCTGCGTGAGCAGCATCCACCCGCGCCGCCGGCCCAGGAAGGGCAGGGTGTAGCGGTCCATCAGCGGCGCCCACAGCACCTTGAACGTGTAGGGCAGCGCCACGAGGCTGAAGATGCCGATGGTCTTGAGGTTCACCCCCTCGTTCTTCATCCACGCGGACAGCGTGACGCCGGTCAGCCACAGGGGGAGGCCGGACGCGAAGCCGACGGCCATCAGGAGCCAGATGCGCCGGCTCTTCAAGACGGTGAGAAGCGAGGGATTGGTCATGGAGGGCGCGGGAGAACAGCCGCCAGCATAGAGAATCCCCCCCGCGCGTCACCTTCCAACGGCCAGGGAATGTCCGCCCGGCTGCTGTCCGGGCACCAACCCGGGCGGCTTTCGCTACGGCCCCAGCGCGGACACGTCCGGGCAGGAGGCCGCGCTTCCCTCGGTGGGGTTGATGAAATCCCAGTTGCGCTGCAGGAAGGTGATCCGCGTCTGCGCGTCCCAGCACTCGGTGTATTTCAGGCCCTTCGCGTCGCCTTCCAGGATGGTCAGCACCAGCTTGCCCCGTCCCTCGGGCGTCCAGCGCGACACGATGTCCAGCGTCTCCAGGAGCCCGCCGGGCACCAGGTCCTGGCCGGGCAGCCGGAACGTCATCTCCCCCAGCCCCTCCGGCACCTGGCGCGACGCATAGCGCGTCAGGGGCAGCGTGGCCCCCGCGCCCGTGAAGAGCAGCTCCACGCTCGTGGGCAGCGCCTTCGTCTGGTAGCGGATGTCCAGCCGGTCCAACCCGTCCGCCTCGCGCGTGTCGAAGCCGTTCGCGCGGGCCTCCTTCAGGTCCAGCGCGAGCGTGCCCGTGCCCTTGCGGATGCCGCCGTCCGCCTTGAAGGTGCCGGGCAGGTAGGTCCACCACCCGTCCTCGCCCGCGCCCCGGGGACGGAACTGGAGGCGGTAGGCGAAGTCGCCGCCCTGGCGCTCCATCACGAGGCGCAGCTCGTGCCCGGGATGGTCGTCCGCGGGGAAGGGGCCCCAGATGCGGCGGTCGGTCTCTCGCGTGGTGGGGGCCACGCCGCGGAACAGCTCCAGCAGGGTCAGCAGGGCGTCCACGCTGGCGTTGAACTGCGTGCCCACCTGATAGGACTGGACCGCCAGCTCCGACGTCGCGCCTGGCACCTGGAGGCCCAGTCGATCCTCGCGGGTGCCGGTTCCCTGGCCGGCGCGTCTGGCGGAGTCCGGCAGCATCGCGGCCAGGTCCTCGCGTTGGGGCAGGGCGTTCTGGAACTCCAGGTCGTCGTTGGAGAAGTCGCCGCCGCACGCGACCGCGAGGAGGCAGAGCAGGGCCGGGATCAGGTTTCGCATCGCGTGCGCTCTCATGGCTCGTACGTGAGGAGCGCCGCCAGTTCCCAGTAGCCCAGGGACCGCTGCGCATCGACGGTGTATTGGAGGTACTGCGCCCGGCCCCGCGCGGTGAGCTGGAGGCGGCGCATGAGCTGGAAGCGCGCGCCGGCCACCAGCCCCGGTGACACCATGGCGAAGCGCTGATCCGGGAACGCCGCGTCCTCGAACTGGCGGCCCAGGATGAGGTACGCCAGCCGGCCGCCCACGAACGGGGACACGCGGCCCAGGGGCCACTCGGTGGTGAGGCTCGTTCCCAGGTTCACCACCGAGTACCGGTACGACGGCCCCGCGAGCGTGGGCAGCGCCAGCACCCCGCGCGTGCCGCCCACGGACGCGTCGAAGCCCCACACCCAGTCGCGGCGGAAGTAGTCGTGCAACTCGGCCTCCGCGCCGAACAGCGGCACGGAGAGAAAGAGCGACTGGCGCGTGGCCGCGTCGAAGAAGGACTGGTAGCCGCCCGTGAGGCCGAAGGCCCACCACGCGTCCTGGCCCCTGCCCGCGCCCTTCACGGGGTCGTCGGAGAAGGGCGCGTCCTTGAGGCGCGGCTCCTCCAGCACGGTGGTCCGTCCGCGAGCAATCTCCACGTCCCCGATGCGCAGCCTGTCGCTGAGCCGGCGCTTCACGCGGTAGGTGCCGGGGGCCAGGGCCACGCGGCGCTCCATGTCCGCGGTCTTGTCCAGCTCCGCGACCACCAGTCCGCCTGGATCCACGAAGTAGTAGGAGCCCGCGGGCGCGCCTCCGGGGACCACGAGGCCCTCGGCGCTCGCGCGCAGGTCGGTGAGGACCAGGTCCCCGTTGCCCGCGAGGTCGTAGCTGAACGTGGGGTGCTGCGGGCCCGCGCTGCTGTCGGCGGTGTCCGCGACGGTGCGCGCGTAGGCGTGCGAATACGCCTCGAAGAGCGTCACGCGTCCGTCGCCGCTGCGGTCCGCGTCACCGAGCAGGCCGCTCGCCAGGTGGTGGGAGAAGTAGCTGCCGCCCAGTGCGTCCGACTCCTGCGAGTCCTCATCCGCCGCGCTGGAGGTGAGGATGACGACGCCCCGGGCATCGCGCGCGGCGCCGGCCTCCACGTCGAAGGCGGGCGCCTTGCGGGCCCCCTTGGTCCGCGTGAGCGCGCCGGAGCGGCACGAGTCCAGGATGGCGATGCGGATGTCCACGGGCGCGTCCGCCAGCCGGCGCTTGAGCGCATCGAAGGCGAGCCGCGAGTCACCCAGGCGCAGGGCTCCGTCCTTCGCGTGGCCGGAGTAGTAGACGAACAGCGCGGTGCGCTCCCCGCGCGTCTGGGCCGCGTGCGCCCGCTGCTCCAGCTCCGACAGGGCGGTGAGGAAGTCCTTCGCGTCATCGTCCAGGAGGAGCTTCGCGTCGGACGGGGCCACGCCGCCCAGGCGGGTGAGCAGGTCGTGCATCTTGCGCGCATCGTCGCGCGCGTAGCTCAAGGGCCGCGTGTCACTGCCCCCGGTGTCGTTGCCGGCGATGAGCGCGAAGCGGCGCAGCGTGTCCGCGTGCGCGGCGGTGGTCAGCAGCGCGCACGCGAGCGCGAGCCCAGGAGCCCATGCACGGGCCGGGACGATGACGGCGCGCAGCCGCGCCAGAGCGCGAAACCCCGCGAGCAGTGCCTGTTCCCGAGCGCCACGCTGCACGGGCAGGTCGCTCATGGCTTCAGCAGGATCCACTGCGTCTGCTCACCCGCGACATCCAGGGGCGCCATGCGCGTGACGTCCCGCCCCGCCGCCGCGAAGGACTTCCGCGCCGCGTCGCTCAGGACGTCCATCGACACCGGCGCATCCGTCAGCACCAGCACCACGCGCTCCGCCCCCGCGCCGGTGAACTCCACGCTCTCCGGCAACCAGTGCTGCCCCGCACCCGGCTCCACCGCGAGGCTGTCCCCCGACTCCGGATACAGCGGCGTCACCTCGCCTTGCGCATCCACCGACAGCGCCGCCACGTAGCGGTGCGCCTCTGGCGTGTAGCCCAGCCGCACGCGCTCACCGGGCCGCAGGGATTCCGGCGCGTCCACGCTGGCCACCCGCTGCGGTTCCACGCCGCCACCGATGCGAAGCTCCGCGCCCGCGCCACCCTTGAGCCGGTTGCCCGTCACGGGCCGCGTCACCGTGCCGGACTCCAGCAGCGGACGCGCCAGCACCAGCACGAACAGGGACGCCGCCACCACCATCAGCGGCCCTGCCCACGCGGGCCGCGTCGCGGGCCTGGCCGAAGTCCTGGCCTGCCGGGCCAGCGAGCGCTCCACGCCCGCCTCGAAGCGCTCGAAGGGAACCTCCGCCTCGAACGCGGTCTGCTCGTTCGTCAAGGACCGGAGCACGGCACCACACGCCTCGCACGCCTCGGCATGCTCACGCGCGCGCAGGGCCTCCGGGGCGAGCAGTTCGCCGACGTGCAGGCGGCGCAATGTCCAGTTCGACTCGTGCGCGCTCATCGGACGTTCAGCTCCTCTCCACCCAGCTGTGCGAACTGTTCCAGCCGCTTTCGCACCGTGGGCACCGAACGCCCCAGCACCACGGCCACCTCTTCCAGCGTCATCCCGTCCACGTGGTAGTGGATGGCCGCCGCCTGCGTCTCCGCGTCCACCCGGGCCAGCAGCTTGCGCACCAGGTCGCGCGTCTCCATCGCCTCCGCACCCCCGTGGCCCTCTGAGCGGGCCGCTTCGTCCCGGGCGAACCACCGCCGCCACGCCGCCCCTTCCGAGCGCAGCTGGTTGAGGCAGTGGTGCGTGGCGATCTTCATCAACCACGTGAGCGGGGAGGCCTCCGCGCGGAACGACTCTCCGTGCACCAGCGCACGGGCGAAGACGTCCTGCATCGCGTCCTCGGCCCGGCTGGCATCCTTCAGCAGGTAGCGGCAGCGCTCCCTCACGCTGCCGCCGTACTTCACATACAGGTCGCTCAGGACGGCCCGCCGGTCCTCGGAAGGACGGGGAGGCACCACCTTCAGGGCCAGCGGGGGAGGTCCGGTCACGTGCGGCTGGAGCCTACCCCGAGCGGGCTCACAGCGACGAGTACACCGCCGTGGTGAAGCCGCCGCAGCTCGTCTGCTCCTCGCCGTACCTCGGGTTCGGTTCCAGGTTGAGCTCCAGATAGGTGCTCAGGAAGTTGGGGTCCCAGCACTCGCTGTACAGAACCTCGAAGCCCAGGCTGCCTCCTGACACCTTGACGTCCGCGCGGCCCGCGCCCGTCAGCGTCCAGCGGCTCTTGATGCCCACCTTCTCCAGCGTGCCGTCCACAGGGGAGTCGACATCCTGGCGGAAGGCGTACTCGAGCTCCCCGCCCGTGGCCGTCGCCTTGAAGCGGTAGTCCGCGTCCGTGCGCTTCTCCGGATTCTTCTCGTCACGCACCTGGCGGAAGTCCGCCTCCACCGTGGTCTCCGCCGTGGCGTTCAGGCGCGAATACCGGATCTCCGCCGTGCCCACGTGCTTCGGATCGGCATCTGGCAGGCTGTGCGCTACGTCCCAGTCGATGTGCAGCTCGCCGGAACCGAAGCCCCGCTGGCGCTCGCCGTTCGCATCCACCGTCACCGTCTGCGAGCCGGACAGCACGGCCTTGAACGCGCTGTCCGCGTCCGCCTTCGCCTTGCCGTCCAGCACCCAGGAGAACGACGCGTCCCCCGACTTCGTCACCGTCAACCGCCACGTCGTCGGGCTGAGCGCGTCCGTGTGCGGACCCCACACGGCCTTGTTCTCCTCCAGCGTCGTCGGCGGATACTTGGCGATCTGCTCGATGAGGTTGAGCACCCACAGCGTGCCGCCGTTCACCGTCACCGTCGCGTCCACCGTCGCCTGGTAGTACTCGGACTTCTGCCCCTGGCCGGCCATCGCGGACGGGCCGCTCGACGTCAGGCCCTGGCCGTTCTCCTTGGGCGCCTTCACCTGCGTCATCTCCTTGGTGGGAAGGCCGTCGCGGAACGTGTCCTCGGAGGGCCCGGCGTCGTCGCCGCAACCGGAGGCGAACAGCAGGGAGGCGGCACACAGCAGGCTCTTGCGCAGCATGGTGAGGTGTCCTTTCGGGGCCCGTCGTGCGGGCCGTGCGGCGGGGAACTCGCTCCCATGGACACAGGCCGTGCGAAAAACAGAAAAGGCGCTCGCTTGAATCAAAAAGTTCCAATGAAACCGGTCGTTTGGAGTCTGCCTGCCTGCCCTCCTGCCGCCCACGCCCGCCTGCCTGACGGTTGAAATGGGGCATCCCTACATTTCGCCCATGGAAAAACGACACCCGAACCATCCCGGGGACATGGGTACGGACGCCTCGCTGGCTGAGCGTGAGCGCGCGCCGGACGAAATCAACGCCCGCGCCAGAGCCGTCGGCCTGCTCCATGAGGCTGGGGTGCCATTCGTGGTGGGCGGGGCCTATGCCTACGCCACCTATACGGGCATCTACCGCGACACCAAGGACCTGGACCTGTTCCCGCGCAAGGCGGACGCCGTCCGCGCGCTGGAGGTCCTGGAGAAGGATGGCTGGCGCACCGAACATCACGACGAGGTGTGGATCTACAAGGCGTACAAGGGCGACTACTTCGTCGACTTCATCTTCTCCTCCGGCAACGGCGTGGCGACGGTGGACGACGAGTGGTTCACGAACGCCAAGAAGGCCAACATCTTCGGCTACGAGTGTCTCATCGCGCCCGCCGAGGAGATGATCTGGTCCAAGGCCTTTGTCACCGAGCGCGAACGCTACGACGGCGCGGACATCAACCACCTCATCCTCAAGGCGGGGCGGGAGATGGACTGGGACCGCATCCTCCGGCGCTTTGATCGCTACTGGGAGGTGCTGCTCAGCCACCTGATGATGTTCCGCTTCGCCTATCCCAGCGAGCGCGACATCGTCCCCAACTACGTCATGACGGAGCTGATGAGCCGCACGCTCCAGACGGTGCGCGACGGCAGCTGGGATGAGCGCCTGTGTCGCGGCAACCTGGTGTCCAAGGTGAACTACCACGTGGACATCCACCACTGGGGCTTTGGGGACGGCAGGGCCTGGGACGAACAAGAACGACCCGAGGGGGACGTGCGTGGCGCGAGATCCGAGCTCGAAAATACGGCTGGCAGCGGTCGGTGACCTCCACTGTCGGGACGACCAGCACGGTCGCTTCCGTCAGCTCGTCAAGCAGGTGAACGCTTCCGCGGACCTGTTGCTGCTGTGCGGCGACCTGACGGATCGCGGCATGCTGGAAGAGGGGAAGGTGCTGGCCGAGGAGCTGTCGGCCCTGCGCGTTCCCTGCGCGGCGGTGCTGGGCAATCACGACTACGAACACGGGCAGGTGAAGGACATCTGCACGGAGCTGTCGAAGGTGGGCGTGCACATCCTCGACGGAGACCACTTCATCTTCGAGAAGGTGCTGGGCGTGGCGGGCGTGAAGGGCTTTGGCGGAGGCTTCGGCAACGCGACGTTGCAGGCCTTCGGCGAGGGGCAGACGAAGTCCTTCGTGCAGGAGGCCGTCACGGAGTCGCTCAAGCTGGAGGCGGCGCTCAGCCACCTGGACACGCCGAAGAAGGTCGTGATCATGCACTACGCGCCAATCCCGGAGACGCTGGAGGGGGAGAACATCGAGATCCGCCCCTTCCTCGGGACGAGCCGCCTGTCGATGCCCATTGACCACTACGGCGCGGCCTACGTCTTCCACGGCCACGCGCACCACGGTGCGCGCGAAGGCAAGACGAAGAGCGGCATCCCGGTGTTCAACGTGGCCATGCCCCTGCTCACCAAGTTCACGCCCGAGCAGCGCTTCGCCCTGATGGAGGTGTAGCGCTTCAGCCTCAGGGCGAAGGGGCCCCGCCGTCCGGACCTCCGGGCGGCGCGTCCTTCAGGTCCGCGGCGCTCGTGGGCAGAGCCGCCACGGCGCTCGCGGAGACCTCCACCAGATCGGGGCCGGAGCCGCGCGCGTAGAGCCGCTCGTCCTGCTCCGGCACGGCGTGGCCCAGCCACAACCGCGCCAGCTCCCGTCCGTCCGCGTCGCGCAGCACCACGCTCCGGGACGCCTCGCTGATGCCATAGCGCTCCCAGCGCTTCACGTTCGCTTCACCGAACGCGGCGGCCCTCAACGACTCCAGCGTGCCCAGCAGCTTCACCACGCGGAAGTGACGCGCGAGTCCGCCGTCGGGACCTTCGATGCGCCACGCGTC
Organism: Corallococcus sp. CA047B; assembly: GCF_003612065.1. Taxonomy (NCBI): domain Bacteria; kingdom Pseudomonadati; phylum Myxococcota; class Myxococcia; order Myxococcales; family Myxococcaceae; genus Corallococcus; species Corallococcus sp. CA047B. The sequence goes on along the minus strand of NZ_RAWD01000007.1, from coordinate 56,078 downwards.
GGAGCCGCCATCCAGGGACGAACCGCGCGCCACCACCACGGGAGCGGCCTTGCCTCCGGGATGGAACTCCAACTGGCGCACGGCTTCGCGCGCGAACGCGAGCACGCGTCGGTCCTTCAGCTCCGGCACGCCCACGTCCAGCGTCGTCAGGGCCCGCGCATCCACCTCCGCCAGTGTGGAGCGCGCGCCCTGCTCTCGCAGCGCATGGACGACAGGGGCCCCGTCACGCGTCACCTGCGACAGCCGCACGCGGATGGGTTCGCCCGAGGCGGGGACGAAGCGCGCATCCACGAGGGGCGCGTCCAGGCCCAGGGCCTTCCGGGCGGCGGGGGTGTCCTCGGGGAACGACAGGGCCTGCTGTCCGGCGAACGCGGTGAGCAGGTCCGCCACGCGGCTGGCGTTCGCGCGCGTCGGTTCCGGCTTCACCATCCGCCACGTCTTGCCGTCGGCCTCGCGTGTCAGCAGGTACGCGTGGTCCTTCGCGGTGACTTCGATGGACTGGAGCGACGCGGCGTCCAGCGGCCCCAGGAACTCCTTGGAGCGAAGTTCAAAGGGGCCCTTGTCGAGCGACCACCGCACGGCACCCTCGGCCGCGTAGACGGTCGCGTCCCCGTCGCGGCGCACGTACACGGAGCCGTCGAAGGGATTCTCCTCTCCGCCCGACAGCGTCACGGTGCGCTGGCGGGACGGATCGTCCGCGCCGCCGCCGCTCGCGTCCGGGACATAGGCCCGCGCCGTCACGGTGAACTTCGGGGACGTCAGGCCGAACTTCTTCAGGTCCGCGTCCGACGGCGCCGCGTTCACCGTGGCCTTGAACTTCGCCGTGGTGAGCTGCTGCACCATCGCGTCGACGGCGTAGGGGTCTGCCTTCGCCTCCACGGGCGAGGTGATCCGCCAGCCCTCGGGCGTCCGCTCCAGCTCCGTGGTGGCGCCCCGGGCCTTCACCGTCAGGTGGGTGAAGACGGGGGCCGCCGGGGCCGGGGCGCCGCGCGTCGGCTCCGCGGTCTCCGTCGCGAAGAGCCTGGGCGGGGCCGGCGGCTTCTCCGACTCACGCGAACACGCCCACTGCCCCAGCACCGCGAGCCCGAGCACCACGAACGACGAAGTCCTCACCGGTTCCTCCGAGACAGCCAGACGGCAAGCCCCACGCCCAGAAGAGACAGCGGGAGCAGGTCGGTGGCGACGAAGCGCAGCGTCTGCATCTGGCTGGCGCTCAACTCCAGCGTGGAGGTCTCCCGGTCCGGAGGGCGCAGGGTGATCTTCTCCACCTGATGCGACGCCCAGCCCAGGGCGTTCATCACCAGGTTGCGGTTGGCCTCGTGGCCCCAGTTCGGATCCAACAGCAGCTCCGAATCGCCCAGGACCACCAGCCGTGCCTCATCGAAGCGCTTGTTGTCCGCGCCGCGAGTGTCCCGGGACGCGGCGGCCACGAGCGTGAGCTGTCCCATCTTCTCGCCATCGGATGGGGTGGCATCTTCCTGGGGCCGCGTCTCCACCCACGCATACGGCGAGGTGAGCAGCACGGGCTCCACCGTGACGCCGGGAAGGAAGCCCTCGCGGAACAGGGTGAGGCTGCGCGCGGTGGGAAGCTGCACGTTGAGCGCACGCTCCTGCAGCGGGCGGGTGATGACGTGCTTGCCGAAGAAGTTCGACACGAGGACGAACGGGTTGCCCGCGTTGAACTGCGAGTCCGCCGCCACGCCGTCGTCCACCTGCACGCCGTAGTCCGCCAGGAACAGGCCCAGCCCGTCCGCCGTGCCCACGTCGGTGAAGTACAGCAGCCGTCCGCCCTCACCCAGATAGGTGCGCAGGGCGGCCACTTCCGGAGCCGTGTAGTCCTCCTTGGCGCCCGCGATGATCAGCAGCCCCGCGTCGCGAGGCACTTCCTGCCTGCCCAGCAGGTTGAGGGGTTCGGGGCGGTAGCCTTCACGCAAGAGCTGACGGCGGAACTCCGACAGCCCATCACCGGGACCCTGCGGGCCCTGTGGCGTCTCCAGGGGCCACTCGCCATGCCCTTCGAGGAAGTACACCTTCTGCGCGCCCGCGGCGCCCAACTGGAGCAGGGCGTTGGTCAGCTCCTGCTCGGCGGGAATCGGCAGCAGGGTGTGGGGCGCGCTCTCGCCTTCGCCGCGCGAAACGACCACCAGCGTCTGGCCATCCTTGAGCTGGTACTTCGCGGCCAGGGAGGGCTCACGGCGCGGGTCCACGAAGGTGGCGTCGAACGTCTGGGGCGCGGCCTCGTGGTAGCGCCGGAACAGCTCCTCCAGGTCGCCGTAGGCCGGATGCGTGGGCGGGATGAGCGCCAGCACGTGCACCCGCTCCTTCAAACCGGCGAGCGTCTCGAGCGTCTGCGGCGCGAGCGAGAAGATGCGCGCCCGCGTCAGGTCCCAGCGCTGGTTCTTCCGGAACGCGAGGACGTTGAGCGCCACCAGCACGCCCAGCACGGCCAGCGTGGTGAGCACGGTGGACGCGAGGAACCGCCCCGTGCGGCGTGAGCCCGCGCGGCCAAGCTCCTGCCGGTGCGTGGCGACATAGGCCGCGATCATCGCCGTGCCCAGCACCGCCTTGCCCAGCGCGAGCCCCACGCTGCCGGAGGAGAGGAACAGCGTGAAGGGACTGGACAGCAGGAGCAGCAGGCCGAAGGCCCCCAGCACCCGGGTGACGTGGGTCGCTCTCATGGTCACGCGTAGCGCTGCGCTTCCACCGCGCGGTGGGTGAGCAGCAGCGAGAACAGGATGACGGACGCGAAGAACACCAGTGCCTGCACTTCCAGGACGCCCTGGATCATGCCCTGCAACTGGGTGTCGAAGGACAGGTAGTTCAGGAAGGAGCGCAGCGGCTCCGCCGTGGACTGGGCCACCCCGCGCAGCAGCATCCACGGCAGCAGCACGGTGAAGGTGAGGAAGGCCGCCAGCATCTGGCTCTCCGTCAGCGCGGAGATGAACAGGCCCACCGCCATGCAGGTGGCGCCCCACACGAGCACCGCCCCGTAGCCCAGCAGCACCGTGGGCCACTCCAGCGCGGGCCCGGACGCGCCCGAGCCCACCACCGACAGCAGCACCGGGAACACCAGCGTCAGCCCCAGCGTGACGAAGATGAGCCCGAGGCCGCCCAGGTACTTGCCCAGCACGATGTCCACCGGCCGCACCGGCGTCGTCAGCAGGAGCGCGAACGTCTTCTGGCGCTTCTCCTCCGCGAACAGCCGCATGGACAGGAAGGGCGCGACGAAGAGCGTGATGATCAGCACCACGCCCCACAGCTGCACCACCACGCCGTCGGTGAGGTTGCGGTAGACGATCGAGTCCGGCGGCAGCCGGCTCCAACCATGCTCGCGGGCCAGGGACTGCACCTGCTGGAACTGCTCCAGCAGGCTGACGAAGAAGAACGACGAGAGCGCCGCCATCGCGGTGAACACGGCGTAGGCCCACGGGGTGGTGAAGGCGACGGCCAGCTCCTTGCGGGCGATGGCCAGGGCGGTGCGCATGCGCGGGAGGTCCTCGAAGGGGGAAGGGGAGTGGCGCGCTTCAGGCGGCGGTCAGCTTGATGAAGACTTCTTCCAGCGAGGCGTGCTCCGCCTGGCCATGGGACTTCGCGAGCGTGTCGATGGCGTCGTGGGCCACCACGCGGCCCTGGTGGAGGATGAGCACCGTCTGGCACGTCACGGTGACCTCCGGGAGGATGTGCGTGGAAAGGAGCACGGTGTGCTTGCCCGCGAGGCTCCGGATCAACGCGCGCAGCTCGGCGCGCTGCGCGGGGTCCAGCCCTTCGGTGGGCTCGTCCAGGATGAGCACCGGGGGCGAACCGAGCAGCGCCTGCGCGATGCCCACGCGCTGCTGGAAGCCCTTGGACAGGTTCTGGAGCACGCGGCCCAGCACGTCGCTCACGCCGGTGAGGCCCGCCACGCGCTCCACCTCCGCACGCACCGCGCGGCCGGGCAACTGCTTGAGCGCCGCGACGAACGTCAGGTAGCCGTGCACCGTCAGCTCCGGATACAGCGGAGGCGTCTCCGGCAGGTAGCCGATGCGCCGTTTGACCTCCATCGGGTGCGTGGACACGTCGAAGCCGGCCACCTTCGCGATGCCCTCGGAAGGGGGCAGGAAGCCGGTGAGGATCTTCATCGTGGTGGACTTGCCTGCTCCGTTTGGCCCGAGGAAGCCGAGGATCTCTCCCTCACCCACGGTGAAGGACAGGTCCTGGATGGCCACGCGATCGCGGTAGCGCCGGGTGAGGTTGCGCACCTCGATGATGGGATTCTCGGTGATTGGCATGCGCGGGGGCGGACTTTACACTGCCCGGGAAGCGAGGCGTGGATGCCAATCGTGGTGCAGAAGTACGGCGGCTCATCGGTCGCTGACGCGGAGAAGCTCGGCAAGGTCGCCCGTCGCGTGAAGGAGAAGCGCGACGCGGGGTACCAGGTGGTGGTGGTGGTCAGCGCCATGGGCGACACCACGGACGACCTGCTGGCGCTCGCCAAGGGCGTGTCCGCGGACCCGCCCCGGCGGGAGCTGGACATGCTCCTCACCTGTGGCGAGCGCATCTCCATGGCGCTCCTGTCCATGGCGCTGCAGGAGCACGGCGTGCCGGCCATCAGCTTCACCGGCAGCCAGAGCGGCATCATCACCAACGACGCGCACGCGCAGGCGCGCATCGTGGAGGTGCGCCCCTACCGCATCCAGGACGAGCTGGCGAACGGCAAGGTCGTCATCGTCGCGGGCTACCAGGGCGTGTCCTACAAGAAGGAAGTGACGACGCTGGGGCGCGGCGGCTCGGACACCACGGCGGTCGCGCTGGCGGCGGCGCTGGAGGCGGAGGCGTGTGAAATCTACTCGGACGTGGATGGCGTCTTCAGCGCGGATCCGCGCGTGGTGCCGGACGCCCGCAAGCTGGAGTCCCTGAGCTACGACGAGATGCAGGAGCTGGCGAGCGCCGGCGCCAAGGTGCTCAACGCCCAGGCGGTGGAGTGGGCCAAGGCGCGCGGCATCACCATCCTCGCGCGCACCGCGCACGGCCAGGGCACCGGCACCGCCGTGCAGGAGCTGGCCGTGCCCACCGACAGCCGCGTCAAGGGCGTGACGGCGGACGCGGAGATGGCCGTGCTCGTCGCCAACGCCAGCGTGCCCCTGCAGGAGCTGCTGGAGTTCCTGGACGCTCGCGCCGTGCGCGGCCGCACGCTCGCACATGACGGGCTGCCGGGGGCCCCGGGGCGTACGTTCCTGGCCATTCCGCTCGCGGACGTGCACGGCCCGGAAGCGCTCCAGCGCGAGCTGACCACGCGCTTCGGGCCCGCGGTGGAGTGGAGGGACGGGTGGGGTACCGTGACGTGCGTGGGCGTGGGCCTCAACGCGGACTGGGTGCCGCTCCGGAAGGCCTTGTCGGCCGCCGAGGGCCTGTCTGCTCGGGTGCATGCCGTGAGCACCTCTCCGCTGCAGGTGACGCTGCTGGTGGACAAGGCCCACCTGAAGCCGCTGACGGCCCGCCTGCATCGGGAACTGCTGGGAAGCTGACAGTGCCTTGCGTGGTGGACCTGCGTTGATCCGGTGACTTGCACGACCCCCCGGGGTGCCGACGGGGGTGGAGTGTCGAACTTTTGTTCCCATCCGGGGTAGGGCGCTTCCCTCCCTGAAGTCGATGCCTACCCTCCGCTCGTGAACACCCTGGGTGGAGGGTAGAGGGCATGGGGCAGGGGCATCGTTGGACGAGGCTGGGGGTGGTGTTGGCGCTCCTGGTGACGGGCGCCACCGGGTGCAAGGACACGGGTCCCGCACCGGGCACGCCGCCTCCTGGCGACCGCCACGACGAGCCCCCTCTCAACACCAACGACGGAGGCGTGACGCCTGATTCGGATGGTGGCTTGGTCGTGCCGGAATACGACGCGGGCCTCCCAGACGACGAACCGGACGCTGGCACGCTTCCGGATGGAGGCTCTTCGCTGCCCGCGCGCGACGCGGACGCGGTGCACCGGGAGAACCAGAAGAAGGGCACCTCCAACTGGCGCATCACCAAGAACGCCAACCAGCGCGAAATCGAGGGCTATCCCCTCCAGGCGACCGTCACGCAGGGGGAGTCCCTGCGCGTGGCGGTGTCCCTGTCCGAAGCGAAGAACTTCACCTGGTTCGTCTACCGCATGGGCTACTACGGCGGCGTGGGCGCGCGCGAGGTCGCGCGGGGCGGCCCCGTGAAGGGCACGCGCCAGGCGGACTGCCCGGCGGATCCGACGACCGGCATCATCGCGTGTGCGTGGTCCCCCACGCTGGACATCCCCATCCAGAAGGACTGGGTGCGCGGCGTGTACGTGGTGAAGCTCGTGCGCGAGGATCAACCGTCGCGCTACGTGCCCTTCTTCGTGCGTGACGCGAACCCGCGCTCCGAGGTGGCGGTGCTCATCCCGACCTCGACCTGGGCGGCGTACAACACCTGGGGCGGCACCAGCCTCTACGACGACCAGAAGGGCGTGATGAAGTCGCACGGCGTCGCGCGCGCCTTCCAGTCCTCGTATGACCGGCCCTACTACCGGGGCCAGGGCTCCGGGCACCTGATGCTGGACGACCTGAGCCTCGTGATGTGGCTGGAGGCGCAGGACCTGGACGTGGGCTACTTCACCGACGAGGACATGGACTCCAGCTACGACTTCCTGCGTGGCGCGAAGGTGTTCGTGATGTCCGGGCACGATGAGTACTGGTCGTCAAAGCAGCGGGACTCCGCGGACCGCTCGCTGGCGGACGGCCGGTCGCTCTTGAACCTGGGCGCGAACAACGCCTACTGGCAGGTGCGCTACGAGCCCGCGGCGGACGGCCGCGAGCGCCGGATCGTCACCTGCTACAAGGGCCACGCGGAGGATCCATACAAGGACCAGCGCAAGACGGCGAAGTTCCGCGACCTGCCCGCGCCCCGTCCGGAGAACGCGCTGCTGGGCGTGCAGTTCGCGGCGCGCTGGCACCAGTGGCCCTTCCCGACGGTCATCACGGAGCCGAACCACTGGGTCTTCGCCGGCACGGGGCTCAAGGCGGGCGACACGCTGTGGATGGCCAACGGCTACGAAGTGGATCAGCTGGTGAACAACGGCCGTCAGCCGGCCGGCGTGGAGGTGCTCGCCGAGTCTCCCTCGCTGTCGCTCCAGGGCGGGTTCGGCTTCGCGCACATGGTGGTGCGCAAGCAGGGCGACGCGTACGTGTTCTCCTCGGGCGGCATCGACTTCGTGCAGAAGCTGGCCGGGGTGGGGGACCGCGTGGCGGATCCTCGCGCGGGCCGCATCGTGGCCAACGTGCTCTACAAGGCGCTGGGCAGGAAGGTGCCGGACGACCTGGTGAAGTTCCAGCCGCCGGCGGCGTCCCCGGCCGTGGGCCCGTTCGCGCAGGCCGTGCACACGGTGGCGGGCGAGCCGGGCAAGCGCTGCCACTCGGACGGCAAGGTGGCGTCGGATGCGCTGGGCGCGCCGCTCGCGGTCGCGGTGCTGCCGGACGGTGGCTGGGCGGTGGCGGACTCGCTGGGCAACAGCGTCAAGCGCGTGTCGCCGGACGGGAAGATCCGCACGGTGCTCACCGGGCTCATCGGCCCCATGGGCATCGCCGCTGACGCGCAGGGGAACATCTACGTGGCGGACACGGAGAACGCGGTCATCCGCCGCATCCCCGTGGAGGGCAAGGCGGAGGTGTTCGCGGGCACGAGCCCTGGCTACCAGGACGGCCTCGCCCTGGCGTCGGCCTTCAACCAGCCGGCGGGCCTGTCCTTCACGCCGGATGGGACGGGGCTGCTCGTCGCGGACCTGAACAACGGCGTCATCCGCCGCATCGACATGGTGCTGCCGGGCAATCCGGTGACGACGTTGCAGGGCGATTGGATCTACCGGCCCTCCGCGGCGGTCCAGACGGCGGACGGCACCACGTACGTGGTGGAGAGCGGCATGGCGCGGGTGATTCGCGTGCGCAACGGCGTCACCTCCGTGGTGGCCGGCTCGACGCCCGGCTTCCGCGATGGGGACCCTTCGGGCGGGCAGTTGCTGCCGTACCTGGGGCTGGCGCTGCTGCCGGACGGTTCGCTCGCGGTGTCCGACCCCGGCAACTACCGGGTGCGCCGCCTCGTGTTCAACGCGGCGGGGGAGCCGGAGAAGCTGACCACGCTCGCGGGCAGTGGCCGCTACGGCTTCGCGGACGGTCCGGGCAAGGAGGCCCAGCTGGTGCTGCCGGCGGGGCTCGCGGTGGGACCGGACGGCACCCTGTACGTGGCGGATGCCGGCAACTCGCTGGTGCGCGCCATCACGCCGTGAGGGGCTGAGCCTCGCGGGCCGGCGTCAACCCGGCTCGCCCTGGGAGTGGAGTTGCGCCGCCGCCTCCGGGGGCTGATCAGCGTCCGGGGTTGCGCATCCCACCCATCGGAGGAGGCGCATCCATCTCCTGCCGCGTGCGCCGCCGGTCCGGGGTGTCGCGCGGCAGCTCCACGAAGCTGCACATCTCGCACAGGCGGCTGTAGATGCGCTCGCCCACGCGCTCGCGCAGCAGCTCCGCGTCCTTCATCGCCGTGCGCGCGTCCTCGGTGGTGCGGTAGCCCGTCGGCGCGGTGCTGCGCGCGCCCTTGCGCTCCGGCTCCAGCGAATAGTTCGTCGCGAAGAGCGTGGTGCGCCCCGCGTTGTAGCGCCGGGCGATCAGCTCATCGAGCGTCTCCATCTCGAAGGGACTGCCGCGCCCCTTGCCCAGCTCGTCGATGGCCAGCACCTCGACCTCCGACAGCGGCCCGATGATCTCTCCGCCGCTCTTGCCGTCCTGGAACCCGCGCCGGATGGTCGCGTACAGGAGCGAGATCTCCACGTACCGGGACCGCACGCCCATCTCCAGCACCAGGTGCCCGAGCGTCGCCGCCAGCAGGTGCGTCTTGCCCGTGCCCACCGGCCCGCTGAGCACGTAGCCCTTGTTCTTCGCGGTGTCGCCCTTCACGTACTGGTGGGCGAAGTGCATCGCCACGCCCCGGCCCCGGTCCTGGGCCTCGTTGAAGGGGCGGTAGTTGTCGAACGACGCGTGCGCCATGACCCCCGGCATCTGCACGTCGTTGAAGAGCGCCACCCGCTTGCGCCGCAGCGTGCACATGCACGGCTGGAGCACTTCGTAGGTGCGCGCACCCACCTTCTTGCTGAAGGTGCCTTCCTTCTCCACCAGGATGTGCCCGCGCCCGCCACACACCGGGCACGCCTCCGAGCACGTACACACCCGCGCTGACGCGAGATCCCCGCGCCGCTCGATGAGGTACGTCCGCCCGCCGCACTCCCCGCACGCCTCGCCGTTCGCCTTGGCCGCCATCTGGGGTCCAGCCATACCACCGCCCGCCTTGCCCGTCAGTACGCTGAACCTGCGTTCAGGCGTGCGACCATGACCCAACCCTTCAGGTCTCCTTCATGTCCAGCCGCCGGCGCACGGCCGCCTGAAGCCGGAACCTCCGCGACACCCGCCGCGCCCGCGCCGTCATCAGCTGCTGCTCGCCCGTGCGCGCATCGCGCCACACCGTGCGCCGCTCCGAGAAGGGCAGGGCCCGCAGCAGCACGAGCAGCGCCCACGCCTCCTGCTGATCCATGGCCGCGGGCTCCCGGGGCACGCACGCGAGCACCGTGTCCAGCAGCCGGTGCACCCGGGGCGCCAGGGCGGACTCCCGCTCCGTGAGGGCCCGGAGCGCCGTGCACAGCCGCGCGTGGCGCACCTCCTCCCAGGAGCGGGCCGGCTTCTTCTTCACCTCCGGGACGGCCTCCTCGCCCTGGCCCGCGGACAGATCGCGGTACTTGCGGATCTCCGTCTCCACCTGACGCCGGCACGCCCGGAGCGAGCGCAGCACCGGCTCCCCGGGCCGCGCGTCCCACAGGGCCTTCTCCGCTGATCGCGAGATGCCGCGCGCCACGACTTCGAAGGGGACCCCCTCCTGTGCCCACGCCGTGACGAGTTGGGTATCCAACGCGGACAACATCAGCCCCGCGCCACGCACCGCGAGGTAGTAGTCCTGCACCAGTTCTTCAAAGCTGGCGCTCTCCGGCAGAAGGCTCATGATCCGCGAACGGCTCCAGGCAGGGCGGCCAGTCTTCCGACCGTCCGCTTCCCATACTCCCTGAAGCCCTCATCGCAACCTTCCGGCCACTGTTCAACCCCCGGCTGGCCGCTCCCCGAGCACAACGAAATTGAAGTTTTCTCGCCTGCTTTCCAACGGACCGTCCGTCCGTCCGTCCAAGTTGACCCGCCTTGCGGAAACCGCGCATAGTGCGAGTCCCCTCATGGAAATTCCCGAAGATTCCCGGACACTTGCCAAGCAGGCAGGCCATCGGGGATGCCGGTCCCTCGCTCCTAGGAAGACCATGCGCCGCTCGTTACTCGTTTGCCTCGTTCTCCTGACTTCCATGGCTTCGGCCCAGGAGAAGAAAGCACTGCGCGACGCTGACCTGGGCAAGAAGTCCACGACCACCGTGGACAAGTCCCTCGCTGGCGACATCACGCGCCCGAAGGAAGCCCAGCAGGCCGCTCCCACGCTGCAATATGATCAGTTCCGCCTGGGCGTGGAGGTGCAGGTCGCCTCCAAGCGCCGCGAACAGATCGAATCGCTGCGGAAGATCATCTCCCTGTCTCCTGATCAGAAGGAGGCCCCCAGCTTGTTGTTCCGCCTGGGTGAGCTCTACTGGGAGGAGTCGAAGTTCTTCTTCTTCGAAGCCAACCGGAAGGACGACGAGCTCATCGTCGCCATGAACCGCAACGACGCCGCGGGCCAGCAGAAGGCCAAGGCGGAGAAGGCGGAGTTGATGGCGAAGGTGAAGGAGAACGGCAAGTACGCCGTCGAGCAGTACACGAAGATCGTCCAGGAGTTCCCGAAGTTCGAGCGCACGGACGAAGTGCTCTTCTTCCTCGGCCAGTACCTGATGGAGGACGGCCAGGACAAGAAGGCGCTCGTCGCGTTCAAGCGCCTCATCGAGAAGCACCCCACGTCCAAGTACATCCCGGACGCGTACTTCGCCTTCGGCGAGTACTACTTCAACAACTCCAAGGGAAAGCGCCCGGAGCTGGAGAAGGCGCTCGTCGCCTACAAGAAGGCCGCCGAGTTCCCGGAGAACCAAGTCTACGCCTTCGCCCTCTACAAGCAGGGCTGGTGCTACTTCAACATGGGCGAGTACGAGTCCGCGAAGGACAAGTACAAGACCGTGGTCCTCTACGGCGAGCTGGCGGGTGCCGCCGCGGTGGAGAAGGACGGCAAGGCCAAGGCCAAGGGGTCGCTCGTGCGTGAAGCGCGCGCCGACTACGTGCGCTCCTTCGCCCGCGAGGGTGACGTCACGCAGGCCCGCGCGGACTTCGGCAAGGTCGCCACCAATCCGGAAGACCGCTTCGCGATGATGAAGCAGCTCGCGAACCTGTACTACGGCGACGGCAAGGACCGCGAAGCGGCCATCACGTACAACGCCCTGATCAAGGAGAAGCCGCTGTCGCCCGAGTCGCCCGGCTTCCAGGGCAAGATCGTCGACTGCATCCTTCGCATGGGCAACAAGGAGCGCACCGTGGCCCAGGTGCGCCGGCTCGTGAAGATCATGAAGGACGTGGAGTCCTCCGGCGTCATCAAGGACGACAAGGACAAGAAGGCGCTCGCGGAGGCGAAGGAGCTGTCCGAGCGCACGCTCTCCAACCTCGCCGTCACCTGGCACAACGAGGGCAAGAAGACGCGCAACGAGGAGACCTTCAAGTACGCGGACGCCGTGTACAGCGACTACCTCACGCTCTTCCCGGAGAACCCCAAGGCGTACGACCTGCGCTTCTTCTGGGCGGAGCTCCTCAACGACAACCTGCAGAACTTCGACAAGGCCGCCGCCAACTACACCCTCGTCGTCCTCCAGGACGCCAAGGTGCTGGAGGCCAAGGACGACAAGGGCAAGCCCAAGCCGGGCAAGCCGGGCAAGTGGCTGAGCAACGCCTCCTACAACGCCGTGCTCGCGTACGACGAGGTCGTCAAGTCCGCGGAAGCGCGCGGCGAGGCGAAGAGCGAGTCCGCCGGTACGGACATCACCAAGAAGATCAGCATCCCCACGCTGAAGAAGTCGCTGCTGGACGCGTGCGAGCGCTACCTCAAGTACGTCCCCAAGGGCGACAAGCGCGTGGAGATCGCCTTCAAGGCGGCGAACATCTACTACCGCCACAACCACTTCGACGAAGCGGTGCTGCGCTTCAGCGAGATCGCGCTCGGCTACCCCGAGTACAAGTTCGAGGACGGCCAGCGCGCGGGTGAGATCGCCGCGAACCTCATCCTGGACTCGTACAACCTGCTGCAGGACTTCGCGAAGGTGAACGAGTGGGCGCGCCGCTTCTACGCGAACGACAAGCTCGCGGTCGGCAAGTTCCGCGACGACCTGGCGAAGCTGATTGAACAGTCGTCGTTCAAGCTGGTCAGCCAGCTGGAGGAGAAGAAGGAGTTCTCCAAGGCGGCCGAGGCGTACCTGAACTTCGTCCACGACTTCCCGCAGACGGAGATCGCGGACCTGGCGCTCTACAATGCGTCCGTCGACTATTACAAGGCGAAGAGCCTGGACAAGGCCATCGAGGTCCGCAAGCGCCTGTTCGCGGAGTACCCGCGGTCCAAGTACGTGCCGGACTCCATCTACGCGAACGCGGAGGCGCTGGAGGCCATCGGTGACTTCGAGGACGCGGCCTCCACCTACGAGCTCTACGTGCGCGGCTACGAGCGCAACCTGAGCGAGAAGGGCGGCGCCCCCGCCGCGAAGGCCAAGGCGAAGGCCAAGGCCAAGGCCAAGGCGAAGCAGGCCTCCAACGACGACGCCCCCGCGAAGCCCGCGGTGGTGCAGAAGTGGGACGAGTCCAAGGCGCAGATCGCCCTGTTCAACGCCTCCACCTACCGCGAGGGCCTGGGCCAGCTGAAGGCCGCGCTGAAGAACCGCGAGCACTACCTGGAGCTGTGGCCCAAGTCGAAGGACGCCGAGGGTGTGTTCCTCTCCATCGTGGACCTCCACGTGAAGCAGGGGGCATACATGAAGGCCATCAAGCTGTTGGAGGAGTACGAGCGCGACAACATGCGTTCGTCCAGCAAGTTCCTCAACGCGGAAGGCCGCATCGTCGCCATCTACGAGAAGATGAAGAAGCCGCGCGACGTGTCGCGCATGAACAAGCGCATCTACGAGTACTTCGACCAGCTGGGCCGCAACCAGAAGGCCTCGCTGGAGAAGCCCGCCCTGGCCGCCGCCGCGCAGGCGAACCTGCTGGCCATCGAGCCGGACTGGGTGGAGTACAAGCGGCTGAAGCTGTACTGGGGCGTGCCGCCGTCGCCGGAGCGCTTCAAGGGCTCGCTGGCCGACAAGGGCCGCGCGCTGGAGGTCGTCCAGAAGAAGTACGTGCAGACGGTGGCCCTGGGCGCCCCGGAGCCCGCCATCTGCGCGCTGCAGCGCATTGGCATGGCGTACGACCACATGGCGGACCTCGTGGTGAACGCGCCCATGCCGCGCGGTCTGGATGAGGAGTCGCAGCAGGCCCTGCGCGACGAGTTCTCCAACCAGGCGCAGCCGCTCAAGGACAAGGCCACGGAGGCCTTCTCCGGCGCGGTCGCCAAGAGCCGTGAGCTGGGCGTGTTCAACGAGTGCGCCGCGGCGAGCCTGAAGATCCTCCGCACCACCTACGCTCCGGACAAGTACCCGGAGGTGCTGGAGGAGAAGCTGGCGCTGAAGAACAAGGAGTTCGTGCTCGCAGGCGACCTGCTCGCCGCCGTGCAGGACATCCCGCCCCCGACGGCGAAGCCCGAGCCGGAGAAGCTGGCCAAGAGCGAGGCGCTCAACGAGGACCTGTCCACGCTGACCAACCAGCTGCGCCAGCAGACCGAGTCGGAGATCGCCAAGCCCGCCGCCTCCAAGGACGGCAGCGCGCCCAAGAAGACCGTTGATGATCAGGAGCCGGAGGACTTCCTCTAATGAATCGCACGCACCCGTTCCGTCCCGCCCTCCTGCTGGCCTCGCTGGCCCTCACCGCCGTCGGTTGCACGTCGTCCCAGCCGGCCGTGAAGCCGGTGGTGGACAAGCCCGTCGCCGCGCCCACCGGGCCGGTGTCCATCTCCAACCGCGCCATGCTGCTGTTCGATGACGCGGTGAAGTCCTTCGACGCGCAGAAGAAGGCCAAGGCGTTCGACTACCCGTCGCTGGAGCGCAAGTTCAAGGCCGCGGCCGAGGCGGATCAGAACCTGGCGGAGGCCGAGTACAACCTGGGCGTCATCGCCGAGCGCATGGGCAAGCCCGACGAGGCGAAGGCCCGCTACCAGGCGGCCCTCACCAAGAAGCCGTCCCTGCGGCAGGCGTCGGACAACCTGGCCATCATGCGCCAGAACTCCGGCGACGTGGCCGGCGCGGTGGCGCTCTACCAGGACGTGCTCACCCGCTACCCGGACGACGCCGGCTCGCGCGCCCGTCTGGCGGAGATCTACCGGCAGAACAACGACCACGACAAGGCGATGGAGCTGTCGCGCGCCGCGCTCATGCGCGACCCGGCGAACACCAACGCGCTGAAGGTGATGATCCGCAGCTACCTGGAGCGCAAGCAGCTGGCCATGGCGAAGCTCGTGGCGCTGCGCGCGGTGAAGCTGGACGGCGCGGATCCGGAGCTGCACCACGCCGTGGGCCTCATCCTCCAGAAGGAAGGCGACGTCGCGGGCGCGCGCTTGCAGTTCAAGAGCGCGCTGGAGGCCAAGGCGGACTACGTGCCGTCGCATGTGGCGCTGGCGCAGCTGGCGCTGGACGCGGAGGACTTCCCCGGCGCGGAGGAGCACCTGCGCCGCATCCTGCAGGCGGATGGCAAGAACGCCGCCGCGCACGTGGACCTGGGCATCGCGCTCAAGGGCCAGGGCCAGTACGACAAGGCCATGCAGGAGTACGACGAGGCGGAGAAGCTCAACCCGGAGCTGGGCGCCACGTACCTCAACCGCGGCATCATCCTTCACAAGGTGAAGGACGCCCCCGAGCGCGCGGTGGAGCTGTACCGCAAGTACGTCGCCCTGGCGGGCGGCGAGGTCGCGCTCAACGGCGAGGCCCCCGTCTTCGGGCTGCTGCGCGAGGCGGAGAGCATCGTGCAGGCCAAGCGCGAGGCGAAGTCCGCGGAGGAGCAGGCCAAGCAGATGGAGGCGCTCCAGGCCCAGCAGCAGGCCGCGATGAAGGCGGAAGAGGCCAAGCAGAAGGGCCAGCCCGCGCCCAACGCCGCGACCCCCGTGTCCGGTGATGGCACCGCGCCCAAGGCCACCCCGGCCGCCGGAACCGGCAACCCGCCGGCCGCGGCGACCCCGGCGGGCGGCACTCCGGCCGCGCCTGCCCAGAAGAATGCAGCCCCGGCGGACTCGGACGAGCCCACCGACGACCTGCTGTGATGTGGGAGAAGCCCGCCAGTGGCTTCACGCTGGCGGCGCGACTCCGGATGATGCGAACCTTGTGAACCCCCGGCATTTCGCGGGGGTTGCCGTGCGGAACAAGCGGGCCCGGGAAGGGGCCCCTCGTGGAGGCAGGATGCGGAAGTGGCTGATGCTGTGCGTGACGCTGTCGGTGGCTCCGGCCTTCGCCCAGGACGAGGGCGGGGACAAGGCGAGCGGTGGTGGCGCCAAGATGCAGAAGACGTCCACGGTCGACTTCGAGGACGACACCATCGAGGGCGATCTCACGAAGCCGGATGGTGAGTACGTCGAGGCTCGCAAGTCCGTGAAGCACTCGAACCTCATCCGCATTCGCGAGGACTTCGAGGACAAGGTCATGCAGTCCGTGGGTGAGCTGTAATTCCCCACGAATTGCCGGCGGGAACCTTCCGCCAGTGCCGTTGTCCAACGAGAGCCAAAGCGAACCGGGAGCCCCCTTCATGGCCGTACCCCTGACACTCAAGGTCTTCAAGGGCGACACGCTGGTCGCCTCCAAGGACTACGAGCGCGACATCATCAAGATTGGTCGTCTCTCCTCCGCGCACCTGTGCCTGGAGGACGACAAGGTCAGCCGCATCCACTCCGTCATCGAAGTGGCCGGCGACGGCTCCATGTCCATCATCGACATGGGCAGCGTCGAAGGCACCTACGTCAACGGCAAGCGCGTCAACAAGGGGCAGGTCTCCTTCGGTGACGAGGTCCGCGTGGGTGGCACCACCATCCGCCTGGAGAACCCGGCCGCTGTCGCCGCGGTGAACCTGGCCGCCGCCGTCGCGCAGGCGGACGCGCCCACCGACAAGAACACCACCGTGGCCCCCGTGGCCGGCGCTTCCGCCGCCGCCATCGCGCAGGCCGTGGCCGCGCCGGTCGCCGCCCCCGTGGCGGCCCCCGTCGCCGCGCCGACGCCGCCCCCCGCCGCGCTGGATGCGTCGGTCGCGCCCACGCAGAAGAACAAGGTCGTGGCGCCCGCCGCTCCGGTCGAGGAGGCCCCTTCGGACGAGGAGGAGGCGCCGCGCGTGCGCACCGTGCGCCGCACCAAGTCCAACGGTCCGCAGGGCGTGTCGCTGCGCCTGCTCTGGGGCGATCAGCGCGTGGGCGAGTTCTTCGTGCCCCCGGGCGTGAAGAAGGGCTTCACGGTCGGCAGCGCCAAGGGCGTGGACTTCGTGATGGGCGACGCCAAGCTGGGCGGCCCGTCCTTCGAGGTGCTGCGCACCGACGGCCAGTCCTTCTCCGTGCGCTTCGCGCGCAAGATGAAGGGCGAGCTGACCCGCAAGGGCGAGACGCTCGACCTGGAAGCGGTCATCGAGTCGGG
This sequence comes from Corallococcus sp. CA047B, assembly GCF_003612065.1. NCBI lineage: Bacteria > Pseudomonadati > Myxococcota > Myxococcia > Myxococcales > Myxococcaceae > Corallococcus > Corallococcus sp. CA047B. Next base: position 39,370 of record NZ_RAWD01000007.1, on the reverse strand, counting down.
CAAGGCCTCCAACGAGGGCGAGTCCTACGCGGTGACGCTGGAGGCCGACGACTTCTTCTGGGTGGACCTGGGCGGCCTCACGCTGGAGGCGCAGTTCCAGGCGGTGCCCAAGCGCGTCGTCGTGCCGTTGGGCGAGAACCTGGACTACACGGCGCTCAACATCTTCCTGGTGATGTTCTTCATCGCCACCGCGTTCGTTATCCACTCGATGAACAGCAGCGGCGAAGGGGATGAGTACGCGGATGAGCTCGCGGGCAATGACGCGCGCATCGCGAAGCTCATCATCAAGGCGCCGGAGACGCAGAAGAACAAGTTCCTGGAGAAGCTGAACCAGCAGAAGGAGAAGAAGTCGGGCGAGATGGCCCAGAAGTCCCGCGGTGACGAAGGCCAGATGGGCAAGAAGGACGCGCCCAAGGCCAACAACCGCACCGCGCCCAAGGGCGACCCGAACAAGAAGGACGAGGCGCGCGCCCTCACCGCGAAGATCTTCGGCGGTGGCAAGGGCGGCATCTCCACCATCTTCGGCAAGGCGGGCCTGGGCGGCGAGCTCAAGAGCGCCATGGGCAACATGTTCGGCGCCAAGGCGGGCGACGCGGGCGGCTTCGGCGGCCTGGGCCTGCGCGGCAGCGGCGGTGGCGGCGGCGGCACCGGTGACAGCATCGGTATCGGCGGCATCGGCACCAAGGGCCGTGGCGGCGGCAGCGGCAGCTACGGCACCGGCGTGGGCACGCTCGGCGGCAAGCAGAGCGTGGACGTGGGCATCACGTCCTCGGATCCGGAGGTCATGGGTTCGCTGGACAAGGAGCTCATCCGCCAGGTCATCCAGCGCAACCGCGGGCAGATCCGCTACTGCTACGAGAGCCTGCTCAACCGCTTCCCGAAGCTGGGCGGCAAGGTCTCCGTGAAGTTCATCATCAGCGCCACGGGCTCGGTGGCCACGTCCAACGTCGCGCAGTCCACGGCGGGCAACTCGGACCTGGAGACCTGCGTCGCGGGCCGCGTGCGCACCTGGAAGTTCCCGGAGCCCAAGGGTGGCGGCTCCGTGATCGTGACGTACCCGTTCATCTTCAAGCAGGCCGGCGACTAGCCTAGACTCGATTTCATCCGTGTCCGCGCGGGCGGCCCTGGCGACAGGGCTGCCCGCTTCTTCACTTCCTCCTCCCGTTCCCCGCGGGAGTCCTGCCCCCCCAGGCTGCCTTCCATGCAGAAAGTCCTTGCTCCTCTCGCCCTGTGCGCCGCCTTCCTCCTTCCCGGGGTGTCGGCCGCTCAGGAGACTCCCAGCGCCGGTTCCGCCGCCCAGGACCGGCCCGCGGTGACCTTCGACGAGGTCGAGCGCGGTGTGTACTTCGCGGTGTACGGCGGCCCGTCATGGATCGCCAACCCTCCCGCGTCGCAGGGCCCCCGGCCCTTCTCGTCCGGACAGATGGCCCAGGTGGAGCTGGGCATCGACCTGGGGGAGCGCCTGTCGCTGGGCGTCTTCTTCATGGGCTCCGCGAACACGGCGGGCGCCGAGTACATCGGCTACTCGCAGGGCGCCGCCTCCGGTGACTTCACCATGCTGGTGCCGGGCGCAGTCCTGCGCGCCAGGCTGGTGGGCTTCGCCGACAGCCAGGAGGTCAAGCGCACGTGGATCTACGCCCGCGCCGGCGCGGGGTACGCGATGTTCTCTCCCAAGAAGCTCCTCCCGGATTCCGACATTCTTGTGTTTGCCGGGCCCGGAGTGGAGTACTACACGCGGCTGCGCCACTTCTCGGTGGGGCTGGAGGTCACGGGGAACTACCTCGCCTCCAAGGGCGCTTTCGGGTTCGCGGTGGCGCCCAACATTCGCTACGCGTTCTAGCGGGAGATTCACGTGGCTCAGGAGAATGGAAGCGGTGGATCGCGTCCGGGTGGACGCGGTCCGAACGGGGGCGCGCCGGGTCAGGGGCCTCGCCGTGACGGGCCGGGTGGTTTCGGCGGTCGTGGTGGCGGTCCTGGCGGCGGTGGCCATGGTGAAGGGCGCGGGCGGGGCGAAGGCCGTGGCCGCGACCGTGATGCGGGTCCGGTGGGTCCGGGCCAGCGCGTCATCGCCGAGCTGAGCGTGCTGGAGAAGGCGCTCTCCAAGAATGATTTTGGCGCGGAGAAGGGTCCGCTGGAGGCCATTGTCCGCTCGCTGCGGCCCATGAACCTCAAGTCGCTGGACGACCTGGACCTGAACACGCGCGGTCGCCTCATCACCACGCTCCTGCGAGTGCAGCGTCAGCCCAAGCCGGCCCTGCCGGAAGAGGGCGCCGCGGCTCCGGAAGCGGCGGCGACGACGGAAGGCACCGAGGCGGCGGCTCCGGCCGAAGCGTCCTCGGAGGCTCCGGCCGCCGAAGGCGCTGGCGAAGGTGCCGCTCCCGCCGAAGCTGCTCCCGCGGCTCCGGCCGTGGATCCCGCGAAGGAGAAGCACGGGGCCTGGCTGGACGTGATGACCCTGGTGGGCCGCGTCTGGCGCGCCGCGGGTGACCGCGAGCGTTCGCAGGCGGCCTTCGCGCTGAGCGGTCGCGAGCCGACGCCGGAGCCCGAGGCGCCTGCCCGGAGCGAGGCGCCGCGCGAGCGGTCCGAGCGTCCGGAGCGGGGCGGTCCTGGCGAGCGCCGGGAGCGTTCCGAGCGTCCTCCTCGTGGCGACCGTCCGGAGCGTGGCGCCGCCGGTGCCGGCGAGCGTCGTGAGCGTCCGCCCCGGGCCGAGCGTCCGGAGCGTGGCGAGCGTCCGGCCCGCGGTGAGCGCCCCGAGCGCGCGCCGATGCCAGAGCTGACGGGCGACTGGAAGGAGCAGGCGACCCAGCTGGAAGGCCTGGGCCGCACGCGCGACGCGGCGCGACTGCACGAGCGCAACAACGGCTTCGCGGACGCCACCCGCCTGTTCGAGGCGGGCGGGGACCTGAAGAGCGCGCTGCGCACGGCGCTGGCCGGACAGGACAACGACGCGGCCCGCCGCCTCGTGGGCACGCTGCCTCCGGATCAGATTGGCCCCACGCTGGAGAAGGCGGGCGCGTACGAGCTCCTCATGGAGCACTACGTCGCCAAGGCCGACTTCGAGAAGGTCGCCGGCCTGTACGAGCGCGCGCGCCAGTTCGACCAGGCGGCGCTCGCGTACGAGCGCGCCAACAAGCTGACCCTGGCGCGCAAGGCGTACGAGCGCGCCCGGGACCTGCCGAGCGCCAACCGCATCCGGGGCCTGGAAGTGAAGGCCCTGGTGGAGCGTGGCGACCGGCTGGGCGCGGCGACCCTGCTGGTGGCCGTGGGCCAGCGGCGCGAGGCGGTGGAGGTGCTGAGCCCCCTGCCTCCGCCCAAGGCGTTCCATTTCATGCAGCGGCTCACCCTCGAGGACGAGGCCAAGGAGCTGGCGCAGCGTGAGCTGGCGCGTGCCGAACAGGAGCAGAAGCCCGCCGGCCGTGCCCGGTGGCTGGAGCTCCTGGGCGACACGGCCGCCGCCGCGGAGACGTGGACGCAGGCGGGCCGCAAGGACAAGGCGCTGCCCCTCTACGAGAAGCTGGGCGACCTGCCCCGCGCCGCGCAGATAGCCGAAGAGCTGCAGCAGAAGGACAAGGCCGTGGCGCTGTACACGCAGCTCAACGACAGCGCGGGTCTGGAGCGGGCCAAGGCCCTTCCCGACGCCCCGGCCACGCCCCCTGCGGCGGACAAGTCGGAAGCCGGCGACGACGCGGATGGCGCGGCGGCGACGACGGAAAATGCTTCCTCGGCTGGCGAGCAAGAAAGCCAATAAATCCCATCGGTTGACGGGTTTTGCGCGATTGCCCGGGGGCGCCCGCGGCCGGTACACTCCGGCCGCTGGCGCCCCTGTTTCATTCACCCCCCTGGCCCCCGAGCATCATGGAACTGCCTTCCACCCCTGCGCGTCCCACGCTGCGTGTGACCGATGACCGCTCCTTCGTCGAGACCGAAGCGGCCCTGGAGAAATCAGGCCGGGTCGAGGAGCTGATCCGCCTGTACGAGGGACGCTCGAGGGATGTCCCCACGGAAGAGGCGGCACGCCTGCTGTGCCGCGCGGCGGAGCTCGCGCACGAGCGGCAGCGCAATGCCCCGCGCGCGGAGGATCTGCTCAAGCGCGCGTTGCTGGTGGCGAAGGATCCGATGCCCGCGCTGCGCGGGCTCAAGCGACTGCATGAGATCCGCCAGGACTCGGCATCGCTGGTGGAAGTGCTGGAGCGGCTGGGCGCCGCCACCCAGGGCGACGAGAGCGCGGGCCACTACCTGAAGGCCGCGGACCTGTACGAGCAGAAGCTCTTCCGGCGCGACCGCGCGGTGCTGTGCCTGCAGCGCGCGGCGCGGGTGAAGCCGGACCGGGCGACGTTCCGGCGCGTGCGGCAGTTGCTGCTCAGCGAGGAGCGCTTCCAGCCGGCCTTCGAGGCGCTGCAGCGGGAGCGCGCGGCGCTGGGTGACGCGGGCATGGCGGAGGAGTACGCCGGGCTCGCGGAGCGGCTGGTGGATGATCCCACCGAGCATGCGCTGGCGCAGCAGGTGCTGGACGTGGCGCGGGAGCTGGATCCGCAGAACGCGCGCGCGGAGAAGGCCACCCGCGCGATGCAGCGCTTCGAGCAGGTGTGGCGCGACAAGGTGCGCATGCTGCGAGGCATGTCGCTGGAGGAGCGCGACCGCAAGAGCGCGGCGCGGCTGTCGCTGCTCGTGGCGAAGCTGTTCGCCTGGTACGAGCCGACCGCCACCGGGAAGGTGAAGGAAGCGTTGGATCGCTGCTTCCTGCTGTGGCCGGGCATGCCCGAAGCGCTCACGCTCATCGAGCGGATGGCGGCGCGCGCGGGCGACCATGGTCCGGCCATCGTGCAACTGGAGGCGATGGCGGGCGAGGCGCGCGACCGCACGGCGCAGGTGGACCTGTGGCTGCGCGTGGGCACGCTCAAGCTGGGGCGGATGAACGACGCGGCCGGAGCGCTGGTCGCCTTCGAGAAGGCCGTGGCGGCGGATCCGTCGCGCGCGGACGCGGCCAGCCTGGCCGCGGAGCTGATGCTGGGCCAGGAGCGCTACCTGGAAGCGGTGGCCACGCTGGAGCGCTACCTGGGCACGGTGAAGGACCGCGCGCAGCAGGCGAGCCTCCGGCTGCGGCTGGCGGACCTGTGCATGCAGCAGTTGAAGGACTCCGACGCGGCGCGGGAGCACCTGGAAGCGGCCCTGAAGCTGGAGCCCACCAACGCGCTGGCGGCCTTCCAGCTGTCGCGCCTGCTGGCGGAAGACGAGAAGCTGGACGAAGTGCTGCCGCTGCTGGAGCTGGCCATGCTCGCGCCGCGTCCGCGCGCCGAGCGCGTGGCGTTCTGCGAAGCGCTGGCGCTGATGTTCGAGGAGCAGGAGAACGAGCGCGGCGCCTTCGAAGTGCTGGCGCGAGCGCTGGAGCTGGAGCCCGGACGTCCGCTGCTGCTCAACACGGTGGTGGAGCACGCGGAGAAGGCCAACGCGCAGCCCGCGCTGGCGCACGCGCTCCTGCGGGCCGCGCAGGCGGCGACGCCCCCGGCGGTGGCGGTGGCGCTGTGGCGGCACCTGGCGCAACTGCTCCAAGGCCCGCTGGCGGATCCCGTGCGCGCGGAGGCCGCGTGGCGCGAGGTGCTCTCGCGCGTGCCGGGAGACTCGGCGGCGAGCGAGGCCGTGAAGTCGCTGCAGGCGGTCGCGGCGCTGGCGGATGATCCGAAGACGCGGCTGGAGACGGACATCGCGCGGCGCGAGGCGTCCGGCGCGCCCCCGGAGGAGCTGGAAGCGTTGGTGCGTCAGTGGGTGCAGCTGGCGCCCGAGGATGCCCAGGCGGTGCAGCGGCTCCAGGCGCTGTGTGTCGCGCTGTCGAAGTTCGAGGAGGCCGCGTCCCTGGCCGCGAAGCTCGCGACGCTGGCCGAGTCGCAGCTCGAGCGCAACGAGTGGACCGCGCGGCAGGCGAAGCTGTACGCGGAGCGGCTCAACCGCCAGGAGGACGCGGCGGACCTGTTCCTGTCGCTGCTCGCGGAGAATGTGTCCACGGGCGTGGTGGTGGGCGGCCTGGAGCGACTGGCCGCGGGCGGCGTGCGCACGGTCGCGCTGACCGAGGCGCTGGCGAACCACTACGGCCGCACGGGCGACCATCAGCGGCAGGTGGCGGCGCTCCAGCAGCAACTGGACTCCACGACGGACGCGGCGACGCGCAAGCGCCTGCTGACGGTGCTGGCGAGCATCCACGAGAAGCAGCTCGCGGACAGCCGGGCCGCCTTCGACACGCGGCTGCGCATGGTGCGCGAGGAGCCCAAGGACGAAGCGGGGCGCGCGGAGACGGCGCGCCTTGCGCGCGACCTGTCCGCCCACGCGGAGCTGGGACGCGTGCTGCGCACGCTCGCGACGGAGGCCGAGGACCCGGCCCTGGCCGTGCAGTTGCTCTCCGAGGCGTCGGTGCTGGCGGAGGAGGGCGGGATGGCGGCGGAGGCCATCACCGCGCTGGAGGCCGCGCTGTCGCGTGCGCCCGAGGCCCCGCAGGTGCTCCAGCGCCTCGTCAGGCTGTACGGCCGCGCGGGCCGCTCGGCGGACGCGGAGACGCTGCTGCGCAAGCGCATCCACGCCACGCGAGGGCCGGAGCGCTTGGAGTTGTTGCTGCGCCTGGTGGACCTCAACGTGGAGCTGGGCCGTCCGTTGCAGGCCGCGGAGGCGCTCCAGTCCGCCATCACCCACGGGGCGGAGGAGGGGCGGCACCTGCCGCGCCTCGCCGAGCTCTATGAGAAGGCGGGTATGGACCGCGAGCTGGGGGACACCCTGGCGCGGATGATTGGCCTCGCGGAGACGGCCGGCGACGCGGACCACGTGTCGCGGCTGAAGCTGCGTCGCGCGCAGTTGCTGCAGGGCTCCCAGGACGGCAGCGCGGAGGCGGTGCAGAGCTACGCGGACCTGCTGCGGCAGCGTCCGTCGGATCCGGACGCGCTCGCGGCGCTCGAAGCGATGCTGGCCTCGGGCCCGTCGCGCGAGGCGGCGGCGCGCGCGCTGATTCCCGCGTACGAGCGCACGAAGGAACACCGCAAGCTGGTGGCGACGCTGGACGTGCTCGCGGAAGTGGCGCGCGACGACGCCGGCCGGGTGCAGGCGCTGCGCTCTGCGGCCCAGGTGCACCTGGCGCATCTGCGGCAGCCGGAGCTGGCCTTCGCCTCCCTTGCCCGGGCGCTGCGCATGGCCCCGGCGGACGCGGGCCTGCGGGCCGCCGCGCGTCAGGCCGCGGAGGACGCGGACTCGCTCGACAGCTTCGCGGAGATCATCAGCGAGCTGACGGAAGAGGGGGATGTCGGCCCTGCGCGCGCGGCGCTGCTGCGCGAGCTGGCGGAGGTGCAGGAGAAGAAGCTCGACGATCGGCCCGGGGCGGTGAAGGCCCTGCGTGCGCTGCTGGTGCTGGAGCCGGGCAACCTGGACAGCCTGCGGGCCCTGCAGCGGTTGCACCGCGCGGGCGAGGAGTGGGCGGCGCTGGCGGAGGTGCTGGAGAAGCTGGCGGTGGCCACGCAGGAGCCCGCGGATCAGCTCGTGTGCCTGCGCGAGGCCGCGCTGCTGCATGAGACGAAGCTCACCGACAAGGAGAGCGCCGCCGCCGCATGGCGCGCCATCGCGGAGCGTGACCCCGCGCAGCGCGAGGCCGCCACCGCGTTGGACCGGCTCTACACGGACCTCAACCGGTCCAAGGACCTGGCGTGGACGCTCGCGCTGCGGCGCAACCAGGAGGGACAGAGCCCGCAGGGCCGCGAGGTGTCCTTCCGGCTGGCGGAGCTGCTGCGCACGGAGCTGGACGACGCCAACGCGGCGCTGGGCCTCTACAAGCGCATCCTGACCGAGGACCCCGGCCATCCGGGCGCGCGCGCCGCGCTGGAGGCCTGGGTGAAGGCGGCGGTGCCCACGAGCGGGGCGGCGCTGGAGGTGCTGGACAAGGTGCTGGCGCAGGTGGGCGACCATGCCCGCCGGGTGGCGCTGCGCGAGACGCGGATGGAGTCCGCGCTCACGGTGGAGAAGATCATCCTCGCGGGGGAGATCCGCCGCATCTACGAGCGCGACATGCAGCAGCCGTCGCTCGCGTTCATGGCGTCGGTGAAGGCGTTCGCCAACGGGCTGGACCGCGACGGCGTGCGGCCGGACCTGGAGCGGCTGGCGCGCGAGACGGGCAGCCACGAGGTGCTGGCGGAGATCTACGAGAGCGCCGCGGTGGACCTGACCTCCGGCGACCCGGCGGCCCTGGACCTGCTGCGCCGCGCGGCGGAGCTGCGCGAGGGCCTGGATCAGCCCGAGGAGGCCACGCGCCTCTGGAAGAACCTGCTGGCGGATGCGCCGCAGGACCGGCAGGCGCTGGAGGCGCTGTCCCGGCTGTACGAGAAGGGGCAGAACGCGAAGAGCCTGTCGGAGGTCTACGCCCGTCAGGCGCAGCTCGCCACGGATCCGGAGACGCGCCTGGGCCTGCTGCTCAAGGCCGGCGAGGCCTACGCGAGCTCGGGTGAGGACGCGAAGGCCATCGAGATCCTCCGCTCCGCGCTGGCGCTGAGCAAGGTGCCGGAAGGGCTGCTCGCGCTCGACAAGCTGTACGCCAAGACGCGCCGCTTCGTGGAGCAGGCGGACGTGTTGGATCAGCTCGCCGAGATCACGCCGGACGAGCCGGGACGGCGTGCGTACCTGCTGCGCCGCGCGCAGTTGCTGGAGAAGGAGGTCGGTCCCTCCGAGGCGCTGCCCGTGTACCGGCGGCTGCTGGAGCTGTCGCCGGGCGACGGTCAGGTGGTGGCGGGCCTGGAGCGCCTGCTCGCGCACGACGGCCCCCGGCTGGAGGCCGCGCGACTGTTGGAGCCCGTCTACCGCGGACTCAACGACACGCGGAAGCTGGTGGACGTGCTGGAGGTGCTCCTGCCCGGGGTGCCGCCGGAGAAGCGGCTGGAGCGTCTGCAGGAGATCGCCATCCTGCGCGAGGGCCTGGGCCAGACGTCGCTCGCCTTCGTCGCGCGCCTGCGCGCCTTCAACGAGCAGCCGGCGGAAGCCACCGTGCGCGACGAGCTGGAGCGGCTCGCGGCGGACTCGGGTTCGTTCGAGGAGGTGGCGGCGGCCTACGAGGATCAGCTGGAGCGCGACCCCGCGGAGCCCCTCGCGGGCGACCTGTGGCGGCGGCTGGCGGCCATCTACGACAACCGCCTGAAGCGCTACGACCTGGCGGTGCGCGCGTGGGAGCAGGTGAGCCGGCGCGACCCGATGAACAAGACGGTGCTGGAGGCCATCGCCCGCGTGCACCGGCGCACGGCCGCGCACCGGGAGCTGGCGCTCGTCATGCGCCGGCAGGTGGCCGCGGAGGGCAACCCCGCCTCGCAGGTGAACCTGCTCTTCGAGCTGGCGCATCTGGCCGAGGAGACGCTGGCGGACAAGTCGCTCGCGGCGCAGACGTACCGCGAGGTGCTGGAGCGCCGGCCGGAGAACGCCAACGCGCTGAAGCTGCTGGGCCGCGTGCTCGCGGACATGGAGCGCTGGGCGGAGCTCGCGCAGCACGTCGAGCGTGAAATCCAGATGGCGGATGCACGCGACGCGCAGGAAGAGGCGTCCGACCTGCGGGTGCGCCTGGGCCGTCTGAAGGTCTCCCGCCTGGATGATCCGCGAGGCGCCCTGGAGCTGTACCAGGCGGTCCTCGCGCGGCGCGCGGGCCACCCGGGAGCGGTGGGCGCGCTGGAGGAGCTGGCGCGCTCGGAGAGTCCGCTGCGAGGCGCGGCGGCCAGCGCCCTGGAGCCCGTCTTCGCGTCGGTGGGCAACCACCTGAAGCAGGTGGAGATGCTGGAGTCGCGTGCCTCCGCGGAGGCCGTGCCGCAGGAGCGCGCCGCGCTGCTGCGCCGCATCTCGGAGATCTACGCCACCGCGCTGGAGAACGCGGAGATGGCGTTCCTGTCCGCCACGCGCGCGCTGCGCGAGCTGCCGGAGGACCCGCGTTCGCTGGAGCTGTGCGTCTCGCTGGTGGACAAGGCGGAGGCGCCGGAGGAGCTGTGCGCGGTGCTGATGGAGGTCGCGCCCAAGGCGGGCGACGCCGCCCGTGCGGAGCTGTACCGCGCGCTCGCGAGGCTCCAGGTGGACCTGGGCGAGCCAGCCGAGGCGCTGGCGTCATGGAAGCGCGTCCTGGAGCTGAAGCCCACGGACAACGAAGCGCTGGATGGCACCGCGCGGCTGGTGGCGTCGCAGGGCCGTCCGTCGGAGCTGCTGGAAGTGCTGCGCCGTCAGCTCGCGCTGTCGGAGGAGCCGGCGCGTCGCGCCACGGTGCTTTTCCAGATTGGCGCGTTGCAGGAGGAGCAGCTCAAGGACACGCTGGGCGCGCTGGCCACGTTCCGGCGCCTGCTGGAGCTCAAGCCGGATGACGCCGCCGCGCTCGCGCGGATGGAAGCGCTCTGCGAGAAGCAGGAGCGCTGGCCGGAGCTCGCGGACGTCCTCGCGCGGCGCATCGCGCTGATGCCGCCGGAGGAGGGACTGGAGCTGAAGTTCCGCCTCGCGACGGTGCGCGAGTCCAAGCTGCTCGACAAGGTGGGCGCGCTGTCGCTGTACGGCGAGGTGCTGTCGGTGCAGCCCAACCACCCGGGCGCGGTGGGCCGCATGGAAGCGCTGGTGGCGCGCGAGCCCCAGAACCTGCTGGCGGTGGAGACGCTGCTGCGCGCCTTCCGCGCGAGCGGCGACGTCACGCGGCTTGCGCAGCTGATTGAAACGCGCGTCGGCGTGTCCCCGGACGCGGTCGAGCGCAAGCGGCTGCTCGGCGAGCTGGCCACGCTGCGCGAGACGCAGGGGGAGAGCGAGCTGGCCTTCCTCGCGCTCTACCGTGGCTTCAAGGAGGATCCGAACGACGGCGAGGTGCGCCGCCGGCTGGAGAACGCCACCGACGTCGCGGGCAGCTACGACGAGCTGGTGGTGCTCTACGAAGAGGCCCTGCCGCGCATCGCCGAGGCCGCCGACGCGGCCCAGGTGTGCCTCAAGCTGGGGCAGGTCCTGGAAACGCGCCTGCGCGACCCGGACCGCGCGGTGTCCTACTTCGAGCGTGCGCGCACGTTGCACGCCTCGGTGCAGGAGCGCTCGCTGGTCGCGTTGGACCGGCTCTACCTGCACCTGGAGGCGTGGCCGGAACTGGCCGGCGTGCTGGAAGCGCTGGCGACCGGGGCGGCCACCCCGGCGGACAAGCTGGGCTTCCTCTTCCGCCTGGGGCAGCTCTACCAGGAGCGGCTGGACAGCCCGGACCGCGCGGCGAGCGCCTACGAGGCCATCCTCGCGCTGGAGCCGGGACACCTCGCCTCGGCTCGGCTGCTGGAAGGCATCTACGAGGGCGCGGGTGCGTCCGAGAAGCTCTACGGCATCCTGAAGCTCCAGGCGGACAAGGTCGTCGGCAGCGAGCGCGACCGCGTGCTCGGCAAGATGGCGCAGGTGTCGGCCGAGGGGCTGTCGGACCTGTCCCGCTCCATCGAGCTGTACCGCGAGCTGCTGGCGAAGAACCCGCGCAACGAGCAGGTCTTCTCCGCGCTGGAGTCGCTGTACGAGCGCGCCGACCGTCCGCAGGACCTGCGCGAGCTGCTCGAGGGCCGTCTGGCCATCACGTTGGATCCGCGCGAGGTGGTGCGGCTCAACGAGCGGCTGGGCCGCGTGGTGTACCGCCTGCTCAAGCAGCCGGACGCGGCGGTGCCGTACTTCAAGGCCGCGCTGGACCGCGACGCGCGTCACCGGGGCGTGCTGGACACGCTGCGCGAGCTCTACGACGAGACGGGCCAGCGCGAGGAGCTGGTGGGCGTGCTGCGCCGCCTGGTCCCGCTGCAGGAGAACAGCGAGGGCGTGAAGGCGCTGCGCCTGCGCCTCGCGGAAGTGCTCGCGGGCATGGGCCGGCGCGAGGAGTCGCTGGACGCGGCCCGCCGAGCGCTGGAGGTCGAGCCGCACGTGGTCTCCGACCTGGAGCGCGTGTACGCGCTGTCCGTGTCGCTGCGCGCGTGGAACGACGCGGTGCGCGCCCTGGAGCTCAAGGTCCAGGTGCACCTGCAGACCGAGGAGCGCGACCCCGCCATCGCCGCGTACTTCACCGTCGCGGAGCTGTGGGAAGGGCAGGGCGGCAAGCCCGAGCTCTCCGCGGGTGCGCTGGAGAAGGTGCTGGAGCTGGATCCGGCCAACCGCACCGCCTACGAGCGCGTGTGCACGCTGTACCGGACGCACAACGACTGGCGTGCGTACGCGACGGTGATGGACCGCTACATGCCCCACCTCGTCACCGACGAGGAGAAGCTGGCGGCCCTGCGGGAGATCGCCCGCGTGCAGGAAGAGCGCCTGGGCCAGAAGGACGTGGCCTTCCTGGCGCTGTGCCGCGCGCTGCAACTGGACGCGACGGAGGACGGCCTGCGCGAGGAGGTCGAGCGCCTCGCGGACGAGACGGGCAGCCACGAGGAGCTGGCGGCTGTCTACGAGGAGGTCGCGGACGAGCTGCCCCGCGGCCCGCTCGCGGAGCGGCTGTACGCCACGCTGGCGCGCATCCACGACACGCGCCTGGATGATCCGCAGGCCGCCGAAGCGGCGTTCCGGAAGATCCTCGAGTTCGACCCGACCAACGCCACCGCGCTGGACGGTCTGGCGGCGGTGTTCCAGCGGCGCGGCCGCGACCGCGAGTACGTCGTCGCGCTGGAGCAGAAGCTGGAAGCGGCGGGCTCCATCGAGGCGCGCAAGGGCATCCTCAAGGAGATCGCCCGCGTCTGGGACGAGACGCTGGAAGACCCCATCGAAGCGGCCAGCGCCCTGCTGCGCGCGCTGGAGCTGGAGCCGGATCAGGAGACGCTCGGCGTCCTCACGAAGCTCTACCGGCGTGGAGGGGCCCACCGCGACGTGGCCACCACGCTGCTGCGGGCGCGCGACCTCGCGTCGTCCGCGGAGGAGCGTGCGCGCATCCAGGTGGAGGTGGCGACCGTCTACGAGCGCGACCTGAAGGACGACGAGTCCGCGGTCTCCGCGTTCCGGATGGCGTTGGAGTTCGACCCCGTCAACCGCGAGGCGCTGGAATCGCTGGAGCGGCTGCACATCCGGTTGGATCAGCCGGCGGACCTGCTCGCCATCTACGAGCGGATGCTGGAGCTGAGCCAGGACTACCGCGAGAAGGTGCGCGTCCTCTTCCGCAGCGCGACCATCTGGGAGGACACGTACCAGAACCCGGCGAACGCCGACGCGTGCGTGGAGGGTGTGCTCTCCATCGACCCGCAGAACGTGCCGGCCATCAAGTCTCTCATCCGGCTGCGCCGCGCGCAGGCCCGGTGGGAGGACCTCATCTCCGCGTACGAGCGCCAGCTCGCGCTCGCCACCAGTCCGCAGGAGCAGGCGGAGCTGTACGTGGAGATCGGCAACGTCCAGTACCAGCAGCTCAAGGTGGTGGACCGCGCGGTGAACAGCTACCACGCGGCGCTCGCAACGGACCCCGAGTCCCGTCAGGCCCTGCACGCCCTGGGCAACCTCTACGAGCGCAGCGGCAACTGGCCCTTCGCGCTGGAGATGCTGCAGAAGGAAGCGCAGGTCGTGGGCAACAACCCGGTGGCGGTGGAGCTGTGGCACCGCCTGGGGAAGATCAACGAGGACATGCTGTCGGACATGTCCAGCGCCCGGAACGCGTACCAGCAGGCGCTCGCCATCGACCCGGGCCACCTGCCCACCATCCGCGCCCTCAAGGGCATCCAGGAGCAGGAGAAGGACTGGGGCGGCTACGAGCAGACGCTGCTGCAGGAGGCGCAGCAGACGGATGATCCGGCCGCCAAGGGCCGCGCCCTGCTGGACGTCGCGCGCTACCACGCGGAGACGCGCGAGGACCGCGAGACGGCCACCCACTACTGGGAAGAGGCTCTCAAGAACATCCCGGACAGCCTGGAGGCGGCGCGCCCGCTGGCGGACGTCTACATCGCGCGCGAGGACTGGGCGTCGGCGGAGCGGATGCTCGACATCGTCACGCGCAAGATGGCGGAGAAGGCCATGGCGGAGAAGGACGCCGCCGTCGCGCAGGACCTCTGCCGTCAGCTGTACCGGCTGGGCTACGTGACGGAGAAGCTGGGCCGGCGCGACAAGGCGCTCAGCTCGTACGAGAAGGCCTACGGCCTGGATGCCACGTACCTGCCCGCGCTGGAGGGCTACGGAAATCTGTTGGTGCAGGCGAAGCGGTACGAGGACGCGCTCAAGGTCTTCCAGACCATCCTCATCCACCATCGCGAGGAGCTGACGGACCTGGAGGTGGTGGAGGTCTACTGGCAGCTGGGTGACGTGCACGCCGCGCTGGGCCAGGCGGACCGCGCGCAGAACCACTTCGAGAAGGCGATCGCCATCGACCCGCAGCACGAGCCGACGCTGCGTGCGCTGGTGACGCTGATGGACAAGGCGGGCCGCTACGAGAAGTCCGCGGAGCTGCGCCAGGACCTCGTCAACAGCCTGGAGGGCGAGGCGAAGGTCAAGGTGTACCTGGAGTTGGGCCGCATCGCGCGCGACGAGCTGCACGACCCGTACATGGCCATCGACGCGTTCAGCGGCGCCCTCAAGACGCAGCCGGAGGCGCCGGAGGTGATGGACGCGCTCTACCGCCTGCTGCGCGAGACGCGTCAGGGTCAGAAGGCCGCGGACGTGCTGGGCCGCATGCTGTCACTGCCCGAACTCGCGTCCGAGCCGCACAAGGCCAAGCGCGTGTGGTTCGCGCTCGGGGAGATCCGCCGCGACGAGCTGAAGGACGTGGAGGGTGCGACGCAGGCCTTCAACGCCGCGCTCGACCTGGATCACCGCTTCGTGGAGGCCTTCAGCGCGCTGGAGGCGCTGCTCGGTGGCGCGCGTCAGTGGAAGGTGCTGGAGGAGAACTACACGCGCATGCTCTCGCGTCTGCCCAAGACGCCGGACACGCACCCGGCGCGCATGACGCTGTGGCGCGCGCTGGGCGACCTGTACCTCCAGGTGCTCAAGCACCCGGAAGGCGCGGTGGCCGCCTACGGCGTCGCGGCGAAGGGCCTGCCGGACGACGCGGCCATGCAGGAGACGTTCGCGGAGGTCGCCGGTCAGATGCCGGGCCGCGAGGAAGAGGCCATCGTGGCGCTGCGCCGCGCGCTGCCGAACACGGAGAACCCGCGCAAGGTGGTGGGCCATCTGGTGCGGCTGTCCGCGGTGCGCAAGGACTACGACGCCGCGTGGCTCGCGGCGCAGGCCGTGTCGGGGCTCCTGGGCGAAGCGGGGGAGGACGAGCAGGAGATCCTCACCAAGTTGGGGCCCTACGCGAAGAAGAAGGAACTGGCCCAGCGTCCGCTGACGGACCGGCTGTGGCAGACGGCGCTCTTCCATCCGAAGGTGCGCGGGCCGCTGTCGGAGCTGCTGGGGCTGCTCTTCGAGAAGGCGGGACACCTGTACGCGGTGCCCTTCCCGCAGTACCAGCTCGTCCCGAAGCGCCACCGCATCGACGTGGCGACGGCGCAGGAGTACCACGTCAACCACTACCGCTACGTCGCGCGGCTCTTCAACATGGAGGCGGTGGAGCTGTACTCGCCGTTCCTCGTGGCCACGCGCGAGCGGCTGGCGAAGCGCTCCAACGAACCGGCCCCCGAGCCGCTCGTGAACGTGGACCTGCTCCAGACGCATCCCGCGTGCGTGCGTGTGGGCGGCAAGTACTTCGCGGAGCAGGGTCAGAAGGAGGTGTACTACCTCCTGGGGCGGACGCTGGCCCTGGCCCGTCCGGAGCTGGCGTTCAGCCAGCGCGTCGCGCCCGAGCGGCTGGAGGCGGTGGTGCAGGCCGCGCTCAGCCTGGTGGTGGGCAACGTGCGCTTCACGGTGGATCCGCGGCTGGTGGACGTGGAGCGGCAGCTGCTCCACAAGAGCCTGAGCGAGCCGGACCGGGCCGCCCTGGCGAAGGTCGCGCGGGCCTACCTGCCCACGGCGACGCCGCAGGATGTGCGCACCTGGCTGGAAGGCGCGGAGCTCACGGCTTCGCGCGCGGGCCTCTTCGCCGCGGGCGAGCTGGAGCCCGTGCGCCGCATGGTACAGGGGGAGACGGGGTCGTCCTTCCGCGTCCCGTCCCGCACCAAGCTGCGGGAGTTGTTGGTGTTTGCGACGTCCGAGGACCTGCAGGAGCTGCGTGTGGCTGTTGGCACACACGTGGAAGTGCAAGCACGAAAATAGTGGCCCCAGACCGGCGCGAGGGTTCACGCGTTGAAAGCAGGCGGGCGTTCAAGGCGGGTGTCCTTGATCTCACCCGGTGGCCACTTCTACGATTCCGACGGGATTTCGCCCGTCATTTCTGAGGCTTACGGGAACGATGCGTTTCGTCTGCGACAGCTGCCGCGCGCAGTACATGATCAGCGACGACAAGATTGGCCCGAAGGGGGTCAAGCTTCGTTGCAAGAAGTGTGGTCACACCATCCTGGTGAGGCCCGCCGGAGCATCGGCGGGGAAGGAGGGAGGGGCGGACACCCCCGCGTCCACGGAAGCCAAGAGCGGCGCCGCGGACTCCAATGCGCCGCGCATCGTGGAGCAGTCCGGCACCGGGCTGCCCGCCACGCTGGGCACGCCGCCGGAAGGTGGCCTCTTCACCGACGTGGAAGAGGATGAGATTGGCGCCGTCTTCGACCAGGTGCTGAGCACCGGTTCGCAGAAGGCGCAGGCCCGCGACGCGGAAGCCGAAGCCGTGAAGGCCGCGAAGGCCGAGACGGTGCGCAAGCTCGCCGAAGCCGAGGCCGCCGAGCCCTCGCTGGACGACGCGAAGGCCGCGACGTCGCACGAGTGGTACGTCGCCATCGACGAGAAGCAGGTGGGCCCCTGGTCGGTGGAGAAGGTGAAGGACGCCTGGGACCGGGGCGAGGTGGGCCCCGACAACCTCTGCTGGCGTTCGGGCTTCAGCGACTGGATTCCCCTGTCGGAGACGGCGGAGCTGGCGTCGGTGCTGGCGCCGCGTCCGGCGAAGCCCGTCATCGTCGCTCCCGCGCCGGTGTCCACGTCGTCGCCGACGATCGCCGCGGGTCCGGTGGAGTCCGCCTTCAGCGCGGGCAGCAACCGTCCGGGCCTGGGCGGAGGTTCCACCGCGCCGGATGACCCGGTGGGCTGGAAGCCCTCGGCCGCGAGCGTGCTGGCCTCGTTGGTGAAGGAGGAGAACGACGCCCTCACCAAGCCGCCTCCGCGTCCGGCGCCCTCGCTGGAGCGCGAGCCGGTGTCCCAGGCGCGCCTGCTGGACGTGCCCATGCCGCCCCCGGAGCCGAAGTCGTCTCCGGCGATGCCCGTGGCCATGATGGGCGCCGCGCCGGGAATGGCCGCGCCCCAGGCCTATCCGCAGCAGCCGCAGCAGGGCTACGCGCCGCAGCAGCCGGTGCAGCAGTACGCGCCGCAGCCCCAGGCCTATCCGCAGCAGCAGGCGCAGATGCCCTACGGGCAGCAGCCCCAGGGCTATCCGCCCCCGGGCTATCCCGCGGCCTATCCGCCGCCCGCGGCGCCGCCCACGAGCGGCAAGGGCCGCACGGGGATGCTGGTCGCGGTGACGGCGGGGGTGCTCGTCATCGCGGGTGCCGCGGTCGTCTACGTCGCGCGCGGCAATTCGTCCGAACGCCCCGTGGATCCGCCGACCCAGGTCGCGGTGGCGCCGACGCGCCCGGCGGACCTGCCGCCCATGCCGCCGCCCCCCGCGGCGGTGCAGCCTGCTCCCGTGGCGACCGCGCCCGCCACCCCACCGGCGGACAGCGCTCCGGCGGCCGCGGCGGGAACCCCTGCCGCGGGCGCGCCCGTGGCGGCGGGGACGCCTCCTGCGACCGCGCCCGCCGTGGCGGCGGCTCCGGCGGCGGTGACGCCGCCTCCCGCGGCGGTGACGCCTCCTCCGACGACCGCGCCCAACATGGGGACGGCGGTGGCGAAGGTGGAACCGCGCACCCAGCAGCGTCGTTCGGGCTCCGGCCACAGCACCAGCCGTGGTGGCTCGCGTGAGGATGACGAAGAGGCCATCACGGTGTCGAAGCCCACGGCGGCGGCCTCGTCCTCGAATTCAGGTGGCGGGGACGACGACTTCGACGAGCTGTTCGGCACGAAGAAGGCGCCGGCCAGCACGAAGCCCGCGGGCAAGACGACGGCCACGGCCTACATCCCGCCCGAGCCGGGCGGCGGCACGCTGGAGCGCCTCCAGCAGTCGGACATCATGCAGGTGGTGCTGAACAACAAGCCCTCCATCGTGAAGTGCGTGAACGAGCAGAAGGCGAAGGATCCGTCCCTCAGCGGCAAGCTGGTGATGCGCTGGACGGTCCAGACGAGTGGCAAGACGAGCAGCGTGTCGTGCCGCACCGACGAGTTCAGCAAGAGCTACATGGCGACCTGCATCACGGGTCTCATCAAGGGGTGGTCCTTCCCGAAGCACCAGAAGCAGGGCGACCCCATCGACTTCCCTTTCACGTTCTGAAACGCAACAGCGACATCGCCGCCAGATATGACGGCGATGTCGTTGTGAGGTGCGGCGGGATTGTGCGCTTTCGTGAACAGTGAATTTCCCCTGGGCGGTGTCGTTGGAAGGTCGGTCGACACTCGTTGACACGTCTGGAGCGAGGGGACTAAAGCCCGCTCGACTTCAATACCCGGTGCCTGGAGTCGTGGCCGGAGGCACCGGGTGACGCACCAATCCAGGAGGAAGTTCCGAATGCAGCTTCGCAAGATGATGGTGATGCTCGCCGCGGTGAGCACGATGAGCTTTGCGCTGACCGCCTGTGGTGATGACGCGACGACGCCTGAGTCGTGTTCGTCCGACACCGACTGTGCCTCCGGCTTCTGCAACACGGCCGCTAGCGTGTGCATGGACACCTGCGAGAGCGCCGCGGACTGCCCGGACACCGAGAAGGAGTGCGCTGCGCTCGCCGGTGCGACCAACACGGCGAAGGTCTGCCAGTGCAAGACCAACCAGCTGTGCAACGAGGATGACTCCACGTCCCTGGTCTGCGGCGCGGTGTCCAAGCGCTGCGAAGAGCCCGGCACCAACACCGGCTGCACCAAGAACAGCGACTGCGGCACGGGCGAGACCTGCGACACGGCCACCGGTCAGTGCGTTGGCGGCACCACGACGTGCTCCGGCGAGGGTCGCGCGACCTGCGCGTACGGCTCGGCCTGCTACAGCGGCACCTGCCAGGCGCCCACGGCTCCGACCTGCGAGAACTACACCAACTTCTCCAACAAGGCGGCGCTGGGCACCACGGGTCCGATCATCTTCAAGGTCGCGACCACGAGCGCCGCGACGGACAGCTTCTGCCCGGCGTCTGCCCCCAAGCGCGTGAAGATCACCATTTCCGCGTACTCCAGCACGCCCTTCCCGGCCACGTCCGCCGAGCTGAACGGCCTGTTCTACGTTCTGGTGAACGGCACCGCGCAGGCGCCTTCCATCAGCTCGTCCTCGGGTAACTACGTGGTCACGGGCACCAACCGGGATCGCGCGGACATCGTGGCCAACCTCTGCGTCGCGGCCTCCTCCAACACGGCCTCCCTCGGGTACTACTTCACGGGTGGCAACTTCTTCTGCTTCCAGTCCACCTACTAGTCAGGACCGGATGAGGGGCACCTGAGTCCCGGGGCCCTGAGCAGCAGTGGTTGTTTGGAGCCCCGCCCGGGAATCATGGGGCGGGGCTCTTCGTTTGGGCCCATCACAGCCTCCCGGGTTCGGCTTCGGTGAGAGCTGCGGGGGGCGCGGCTGAGGCCCATGAATTTCATTTAGCGCTTCCTCGTCTTGTCGGGTGTGCGCACGGGCATTCCGGCGACTTCACAAGGAGACTTCATGCAGTCACAGAAGCTGATGCGGATGTTCACCCTGGGGTTGGCTCTCGCTTCTCCTGTCGCTTTCGCTGGAGAGACCACGACCCAGGTGACCTGCCCTGAAGGGACCAAGCAGACCGGCTCGAAGGCGGACGGACTGTTCTGCCGGAAGCAGGACCTCGCGGGGGGCAACTTCGTCGCTCACGGCCCCTACCGCTCGTTCCACGCCAACGGGAAGAAGGCGGCGGTGGGCCAGTATGCGAACGGCTTCAAGACCGGCACCTGGTCGTTCTTCGACGAGGCTGGCAACGAGTACGGCAAGACGGAGTTCCGTGAGAACAACTACCACGGGAAGCGGTTCCTCTACTTCGCCAGCGGCAAGCCCCACTTCATCGAGGAGTACCAGAACGGGCTGAAGAACGGCGTGGTGCAGGAGCTGAGCGAGGACGGCAAGATCGTCCACCAGGCCCGCTTCGAGAACGGCAAGGAAGTCGCGGTCAAGTAGTCCAGGAGCACGTGGAAACGAGGGCCCTTGCCTGCTCCCAGGCTGGGGCCCTTCGCATTGCGGGGCTTTCCCTTGGGGCTCCAGCCAGCTAGGAACAGCATCGTGAAGGCCCCTTCCCTCGTTCCCGTCCTCTCCGCCATTCCTGTCTGCCCGGTGCCGCAGATGGGATTGCGTGAACTTGAGCGCATCCGGCTCATCCTGCGAGGCGGCTCCGTCATCGACTGGCGGCGCATGCACTTCCAGTCACGGGATGAGGTGGACCGGTTCCTTCGTCTCTGTCAGCTGGACGTGTCGCGCTCCTTCGACGACGCCTGGGCACGAACGGTGCTCGCGGATGCAGTGGAGTACCTGCGTAAGACCTTCGACTACAGGGTCGCGGACGCGGTGGCCCAGCCGGAGGAGATCCACGACCTCTTCCTCTTCGCCTCGGGAGCGAAGGGCCTCGCGCGCTACCGGCGGATCGCCTGCATCGTTTTGAAGGTGATGCACGTCATCCAGCACATCGAGGGCCGCGATCTGCTCTTCCGGTTGGCTGCCTCCGAAGCCGAGCTGGCGGAGATGGTCACGGAGAAGGTGCTGGGCGTTGCTCGTGAGATGCAGGAGCTGGGGCTGCCCATCGTGGAGTTCGCGCACTCCATCAAGACGCGCGACTCCCTGGTGACGAAGCTGATTGCCAAGAAGGAGACCGTGGCGGCCCAGGTGTATGACCGCACGCGGTTCCGGGTCATCACCCGCACCCGCGCCGACCTGCTTCCGGTGCTCTACTTCCTCACGCAGCGCCTGTTCCCCTTCAACTTCGTCGTTCCGGGCCAGACGGAGAACACGCTGCTGCCGTTCAAGGGGCTCCTCGCGGAGAACCCCCATTTCGAGCAGTTCATCCCCCAGCTCCATCTGGACCGGGACTTTGAAGACCGCGAGGACCGGACGGGGAATACCTTCTCGGGAAGCTCCTACCAGGTCCTCAACTTCGTCGTGGATCTCCCCCTGCGGATGGATCCGTACCTCCCTCCGCCGGAGAGCGACACCCGCCTTCGAAAGGGGCGGGTCACCTTCGCATTGGTGGAGTTCCAGATCGCGGATGAGGAAACGGCCCGCCGCAATGAGATCGGGGACAATGCCCACGAGAGCTACAAGCGCCGGCAGAAGCGACGGGTCCTCAACCGACTGAGCCGAGGACTGGTCGTGCCGAAGCGCCAGGGGTGATTCGTACGCTCAGGGTTTCCCGTGCAGCCACGTCCTCGACTGCCAGGCCTGCCCGGTAGGGAGCTTGCTGCCGCTAATGGTTGAGGCGGTAAACGTAGACACTCGCGGACAGTGCACTTTCTTCGGTCCAGGCGACCACGGGCTGTCCGTCTGAATCCATGGCGATTGACGGAGCGAAAGCAGGAGTCGCCGTTTCAGTCAGGGCATTGAGCGGCTGGCCAATACTCTGCCACTGATTGGAAGTCCAACGCCTGACATGAATGCTTCTCTCGGAGTTGATGATTCCGCTCCAGGCGAGGACATGGGGGGACCCGATGCTCATGCTCAAGACGGGGAGAAGATCGCCAGTCGCTGCTCCGCTCACAGCGGCCGGAGAGGTCCAGGCGTTGCCCTCCCATCGTGTCCAATAGGCCAACCCTTCTGACGACGGTTTGCCTGTGGGCACCTCAATCCAGGTGACCCAGGGGCGCCCATTGCTGTCGACGGCGATCGACGGTGAGAAAGCAAGCCGGCCAATCAGCTGATTGCCCAAAGGAAGGGAGCCATTCCTGGCAACGCCGATGCCTCGGGTTCCATCGCCAGGTCCAGAGAGATCGAGAATGCTATAGGCGACGTATGCGTCGCTGTTGGCGATGGATGCGGAGGGAGTTTCAGCTCGGATGTAGTTGCTGGGGACGGGCAATACCGAGGCGCTCCAGGACGGACCTCCCGCTACCAGTTCGTAGGCCCTGATTTCTCCGAGGCCTTCATTTTGATGGTTTGCATAGAGCCGCAGTGTACCGGTTTCATCCAGTGCGAGCGCAGGCCAGCCCAGATAGTCGCTACCTCCGCTCTTTGGAATGGAAATGGTGGGTAGGGCTTCCCAGGAAGCCCCCATCCATCTCCGCGAGAAGATATCTCGTGTCATTCCATCTCCAGCGGCCTCCTGCCAGGAAACAACCGGCCTGTTGGAAGAGTCGATGACCAATGTCGGGTGCGTCGCATCCGTGCCTATGGGGAGCAACCCACTCAAGGGGGCCCCCAAGGTGTTCCAGACGTTTCCAGTCCAGCGTGCAACGTAGACGCTTTTGGTGTTTCCGTCCGACTCAGACCAGGCGACCACAGGTTGGTTGTTGCGGTCCATCTTCAACACAACATCCTCTGCAGAGGTCTTGCCTTCGTTTGCGCTGATGGCTCCTCCCAGGGGCAGCCACGCAGGCACCGAGAACGACCACGTTGGTGTGTCGAGCAAGATGTTGCCCGCGAGGTCCTCGAAGACGAGGCCCGTCCCAGGATCCAGGGTGACGTCGACGGTTTCCGGGGCCACCACGGGCTCCAGGGGCTTGAGGGTCAGTGTCCTTCCATCCGCGGAGACGCTGGCGGACTTTTGAATATAGGCGCCGCCGCTCGTCGTCACGTACACCGCGTTCTCCCTCATGGAGCGCGGATCCATGGGCTCGCTGAACGTGACCTGGATCGACTCGTTCACTCCAACGTTCGTGGCGTTCCTGGCTGGCAGGAAGGAACTCACCGTCGGAGCCGTCCGGTCGACGATGACCGTCCGAGCAGCGCTGGTGAAGGAGACGCCGCCACGGGTCGCGCGGACTGACACCTGGTAGGTGCCTTCCGCCTCCTGGGTCGTGTCCCATGTGAATGCGTAGGGTGTTCCCGTGGGCTCCGCCAGCACACTGGCGTCCTTCAGGATCTCCACGGCCTCCGCGGAGCCTCCCTCCACCGTGAACTGGAGCAGCAGCGTTCCACGGGTGTACGCCGTGCCGGGCGTCGGCACGACCCAGTTCACGACCAGATCGCCAGCCTCCTTGATGGTCACCCCCAGGGTGGCCTGCTTCGTGACCGCACCGCTCCGGCCTTGGATCGTCAGCGAATAGGTCCCTGCCGCAGTGGACGTCCCGACGCCGATGCTCAACTGCGCACGCGTTTCCCCCGACGACAGGGTGGCTGGCTGGAGTTGGATGCCGGCGGGAGGGTTGAGGAGGCTCAACGTGACATCTCCTCCCTTCACCCCCGCCCATGCCAAGTGGACCTCACAATCCAGTGTTCCACCGGGAAGGACCTGTTTCTGCGTGGACATCACGGAGAGGGTGAAGTCCGCGTTGGGATCCGGCTGGGAGTCGCCCACCGGGTCTTCAATGGGCGGAATTTCGATGCATGCGGGGGCCAAGCCAACGCAGCTCAACAACATCAGGAGTTTCAGACGGGGCATGGGGGGCGCTTTGTGCAAGGGATGTTCCGGTCAGTCCCGACGCGGCACCTTGCCATGGGTATCCAGGGGGAGGGATCTCCATCCCACCTGAGAGATGGCCGTGTGCTCTGCCCCTGGAAATGCGTCTGCCCGCCGGCCCCCGGGATTCGGTGGGGACGGGCGGGCAGGGGAACATCCGGAGCCGCTGAAGCGGACTACTTCTTCTTGCGGTTCTTCTTCTTGTTCTCCTTCTCCTTCTTGCGCCGCTCCTTGAGCGCGTCGCGATCCTCCGTCTTGCCCACCGCCGGCGGCGCGTAGCCCATCAGGCGGGCCTTGGCCATCGCGGCCTGGCCCATGGGGGGCGTGTAGCCCGGGGCAATCTGGGGCAGCTGCATGGGCATGCCGCCCATGCCGCCCATCCCGCCTCCCAGCCCCGCCATGGCCTTCTCCAGCGCCTTCGGGTCCTTCCCGAACATGCTGCCCAGGTCCATGTTCTTCATCTGGCCCAGCTGCCCCAACTGCTTGAAGCCGGGGATACGGCCCAGCAGGCCCGGGTTCTGGCCGATGGTGCCCATCACCTGCTGCATCATCCCGAACTTCTGCAGCAGCTCCTTCACCTCTTCCGGCTTGCGCCCGCTGCCCTTCGAGATGCGGTTGATGCGGCTGGCATTGATGAGGTCCGGACGCAGGCGCTCCTTCTGCGTCATCGAGTCGTACATCGCCTCGATCTTCGTGAGCTCCTTCTCATCCGGGTTCAGGTGCTCGGTGAGGTCCCCGAAGAGCGGGAACTTCTCCAGCAGGTCCTTGAGCGGCCCCATCTTGCGGACCATGCGGATCTGCTCGACGAAGTCCTTCATCGAGAACTGGCCGGACAGCAGCTTGCGCGCGTCGTCCTCGGCCTTCTTCTCGTCGACGACCTTCTCGAAGTCCTTCATCAGGCCGACGATGTCGCCGAAGCCCAGGATGCGGCCCGCGAGGCCCTCCGGACGGAACTCCTCCAGCTTGTCCATCGACTCGCCCATGCCGAGGAACTTGATGGGCTTGCCCGTCACCTCCTTGATGGACAACGCCGCGCCACCACGCGCGTCACCGTCCAGCTTCGTCAGGATGAAGCCGTCCAGCGTCAGGCGCCGGTCGAACTCGGCCGCCGTGCGCACCGAGTCCTGGCCAATCATCGCGTCGCACACCAGCAGGATGGTGTCCGGCTGCACGTTGGACTTGATGGCCTCCAGCTCCGTCATCAGCGTCTCATCGATGGCGAGCCGACCGGCGGTGTCGATGAGCACCACGTCGCACTTCTGCTCGCGCGCGGCCGCGTAGCCCCGCTTCGCCAGCTCCGGGGGCTGGATGCCGGGCTCGAAGTACACGGGGACCTTCAGCCGCTCGCCCAGCACCTTGAGTTGGTCGACGGCGGCCGGACGGTAGATGTCCGCGGCGACGAGCAACGGCTTGCGCCCTTCCTGGAGGAGCCGGCTGGCGAGCTTGCCCGTCGTCGTCGTCTTACCGGAGCCCTGGAGGCCCACCATCATGATGCCGGACAGCTGACCCTTGGGCTTCAGGTGGAGGCTGGTGTCCACCGGCCCCATCAGGGCTTCCAGCTCGTCGTGGCAGATCTTGATGAAGTGGTCCATCGCGCTCACGCGGCGCTTCTGGCCCCCGGCGTCCGTGACGGTGGTCTGCACCACCTCGCCCACGGCCTTCTCGCGGACGCGGGCGACGAACTTCTTCACCACGTCGAAGGCGACGTCGGCCTCCAACAGGGAAACGCGGATGTCTCGCAGCGACTCGTCCACCAGGTCGGGGGTGAGTTCGCTCTTGCCGGCGAGGCGGTTCTTGGCGGCCCGGAAGCCCTTGGTGACGGTCTCAAGCATGGGGGGCGCTTTATAACAGGGCCTCGCAGGATGCGACGCCCACGGAAGCCCCGGCCGTCCAGCAGTGGAGGAATCAAGGGACCCCCCGGGGCCTCACGGGCCCCGCCCCCTCAGGGGGCCCCGAGGAGGCCCTCCACCGCCTCCACTCCCCGGTCCGAACCGTCCAGGGCGAGGAAGGCCTTCCGCATCGCGTCCACCCGGGTCCGGACGCCCGGGTCCCCCACCACCGCGTCCAGCAGGGCGGACAGCGTGTCGGGGGTGGCCCGCCGGATGTCGCCCTGGCGCCCCAACCCGTGGTGCACCACCCGGGCGGCATTGCCGGGCTGGTCCAGGCCCGTGGGGAACACCAGCATGGGGACGCCCAGGCAGAGGCATTCCTTCACGCTGTTGAGGCCCCCGTGGGTCACCATCACCGACGCCTTGCGCAGCGCCGCGAGCTGGGGCGCGAAGGGCACCACCGTGGCGTTGGCGGGGATCCGGAAGTCCGCCGCCGCCAAGTTCGCTCCCACCGCCATCAGCAGCCGCCAGTCCTGCCGGCGGGCCACCATGTCCAGCACCGCCTGGAAGAAGGGCCGGTGCGCCGCGGCACGGTGCCCCAGGCTTCCCAGCGAGCAGTAGAGGAGGGGGCGCGGGTCCTGCTCCACCTCTGGCGGCAGGGACGCACCGGCGCGCTCCAGGTCCACTCCCGGCCCGATGTAGTGGAGGTTCTTCGTCGACGCGCGCGGGAAGTCGAAGGCCTCCGCGCAGGCAATCAGCGTGGGAAGCTCCACGTGCGGCCCGTGCTGGAGGTGGGTGCGGAAGTCGCAAAGCGCCCCCACCTCCGGGTGGCGCTGCGTCAGGACCTGGACCTGCTCCCTCAGGAACCGCCCGTAGCCGGCCCGGCCGGCCTGCGCCTGGAGCGTCCAGGCCGCGCGCACCTTGAACCGGGACCAGGCGCCCGTGGGCGGCGGAGCGGTGCTGGTCAGCGGGGGCACGCCAGCGTCGGCGCGCAGCGGCAGCGTGGTGCTGAAGAGGGCCGTGCCGAGGCCCAGCCGGCGAGCGGCGAGCGCGGGCAGGGGATAGGTGCTGTCGACCAGCAACAGGTCGGGACGCAGCTCGCGCAGGTGCGCCTCGAAGGCCGGCCCGAAGAGCAGCTCCGAGGCGTAGGCCTGCAGCCGGCGCTGCATCTCCTGGGCGACCTGCTGCTTCTTCTCCCGGGGCGCGTCCGAGCCCAGCGTGGACTCCGAGGCGTCCCGGAAGCCCCTGGGGAACAGCGCTTCGCTCACCGGCGTGAAGGGCCAGCCCTGGGCTCGCACCGGCTCCTCGGCGTCGGAGAGCGACAGGTAGTGCACGTCGTGGCCTCTCGCGCGGAGCCTCCGGGCGAGGTGGAAGGTCGCGTGGATGTGGCCGACCTGGGCGAGGGGAAAGAAGGCGATTCGGGCCATGGGGTGTGTGCTCGGCGCGTCAGGCGGACTGTTTGGGGGGGAGGGCTTCGTCGCTCGGGGCTTCCGCCCACCGGGCCTTCAAGTGGGCCGCGAGCGTCTGGACGTGGGGGGCTCTGAGCAGCGAGTAGTGGTCTCCCGGCACGTCCTGGACCTCCAGGTGGTCGGGCGCCACCTGACGCCAGCTGTGCTCCTGCTCCAGCGGATCCTTCCCCGGATCGCTGGAACGGAACAACACGAGGGAGCCCGTATAGCGCTGGGGCCGGTAGGCGGTGTTTGCCCGGAGGTTGCTTTCGAAGACCTGTCGCAGGGCTCGCAGCCGGGGCAGCTCCGTGTCCGGCGGGACGGCGGCGCTCCGGCGGCCTTCCTCCAGGAGCTGCTGGAGCAGCGCGTCCGGTTCCAGGTTCGCCAGCGCCTCATCCGACGTGGGGGGCGGCTCACCGGAGATGGCCGCGAGGTCCCGGGCGAAGAGGGCGGTCATGATCGCGGTGGTCTCCTCGGCGGGCAGGGGGCTTTCGGGGGCTCCCGCGTGGCCGTCGATGATGGCCAGCAGCGCCACCTTCTCGCCCTGACGCTGGAGCTGCTGGGCCATCTCGAGCGCGATGTTGCCGCCCAGGGACCAGCCTCCCAGGAGGTAGGGACCGTGGGGCTGGAGGCTCCGCACCGCGGCCACGTAGGTCGTCGCCAGCGCCTCCACGGTGTCCAGCGGCGGCTGTTCTCCGTCCAGCCCCGGCGCCTGCAGTCCGTGGAAGGGTTGATCCGGTCCGAGGGCGCGCGCCAGCTCCGTGTAGCAGAGGACACTGCCGCCCACCGGGTGCACGCAGAAGAAGGGACGCTGGCCGCCACCCCGGCCCAGCGTGACGAGCGGAGACCAGGGCCGGGGCTCCTGCCGCAGCAGGCGCGCCAGGTGTTCCACCGTGGCGTCCTCGAAGAGCGCCGACATGGGCAGCGCGTTTCCCAGCTCCTTTTCAATCCGCCGCAGCAGCTTGACCGCGAGCAGCGAGTGGCCTCCCAGGTCGAAGAAGCTGCTCGTCACACCCACCGGTCCCTGGCCGAGCGTCTCCTCGAAGAGCGCCGCCAGCTGGTGCTCCAGCGCATCTCGGGGAGGGACGAAGGTGCTCGCGCTGGACGCGGTCGCATCCGGTGACGGGAGCGCCTGGAGGTCCACCTTGCCATGCGCCGTGAGGGGCAGTTGCTCCAGCACGACGATGTGGGACGGGATCATGAAGGGGGGCAGGAGCGTGCCCAGCCAGGTCCGCGTTTCGGAGGCCTCCAACCGGTGTCCGTCCCGGGCCGTGACG
Source organism: Corallococcus sp. CA047B (assembly GCF_003612065.1). Classification (NCBI taxonomy): domain Bacteria; kingdom Pseudomonadati; phylum Myxococcota; class Myxococcia; order Myxococcales; family Myxococcaceae; genus Corallococcus; species Corallococcus sp. CA047B. The sequence continues at coordinate 11,168 of NZ_RAWD01000007.1, read as the reverse complement.
TAGGCCACGAGCCGCTTGTCGTCCGCGGCGTCCTCCCGCACCCGTACGGCGGCCTGACGCACGCCGGGATGTTGCTCCAGGGCGGCCTCCAGCTCGCCCAGTTCGATGCGGAAGCCCCGCACCTTGACCTGGGTGTCCGAGCGGCCCAGGAACTCCAGCTCACCGTTCGCGAGGAAGCGCGCGCGGTCCCCGGTCCGGTACAGCCGGGCCCCGGGCTCTTGCGCGAAGGGATGCGGGATGAAGCGCTCGGCGGTCAGCCCGGGCCGGTTCAAGTAGCCGCGCGCGAGTCCAGGCCCTCCCACGAACAGCTCCCCGGGGACTCCCCTGGGAACGGGATGCAGTCGCCGGTCCAGGACGTAGACCTGGACGTTCGCCAGCGGGCGCCCGATGGACGGGCGGGTGGTGTCCACGTCCTCGCTGACCGTCGCGCAGACCGTCACCTCGGTGGGGCCGTAGGCATTGAGGAAGCGGCGTCCCGGCTTCCACCGCTTCGCGAGCTCCGGCGTGCAGGCCTCGCCCGCGGAGGTCACCGTCTGGAGCGTGGGAAGCGCGTCCGGGTCGAGCTGCGCCAGGGCGGAGGGCGTGAGCGTCGCGGTGGTGATGGCCTGGGCCTGGAGCAGGCCCTGGAGCGGCGCTCCGGGCAACAGGGCGTCCCTGGGCGCGAGGCACAGCGCGGCCCCGGACAGGAGCGCGGAGAAGATCTCCCAGATGGCCGCGTCGAAGCCGGTGGCCGCGAACTGCAGGGCCCGCTGGCCGGGGCCCAGGTGCTGCACCCGTGCTGCCTCCAGCGCCGTGTTGCACAGGCCCCGGTGCGACAGCAGCGTGCCCTTGGGCCGCCCCGTGGAGCCCGAGGTGTAGATGACGTAGGCCAGGTGTTCGGGATGCGTGACGGTGGGCAGGGGACTCCGGGGCCTGCGCGCCACCTGGCTCCATTCCGAATCCAGGCAGAGCAACAGCTCTCCCTGCGCGGGGAGTTCGTCGGCGAGCGCTTCCTGGGTGAGCACCAGGGGAAGCACGGCGTCGCGCATCATGAAGGCGAGCCGTTCGCTCGGATAGGCCGGATCCAGGGGGACGAAGGCGCCTCCTGCCTTGAGCACGCCCAGCGCTCCGATGATCAACTCCGGCGAGCGCTCCAGGCACAGACCGACGCGGCCCTCCGGCCCGATGCCCAGGGCGCGCAGGTGGTGCGCGAGCTGGTTCGCCCGGGCATCCAGCTCCTGATACGTGAGCTGTTCTCCTCCAATGACAACCGCCGGGGCCTCCGGAGTGCTTCGGGCCTGGGCCTCGAAGAGGACGTCCGCGCGGGTGTCGGGCAGGGGCCGGGGCGGCGTGGAACGCCCGTCCGCCAGGATTCGCCGCTGGGTTTCCTCGGACAGGAGGGGGAGTTCGCAGACGCGGGTGTCTGGGTTTGACGCGGCGGCGTCCAGGAGCACCCTCAGGGCTTCGAGGAGCTGATCGATGCCCTGGGCGGTGAAGAGGTCCGTGGCGTATTCACATACGAAGGACAGACCCTTCGCCTGCTCCGCGACCACCAGCGTGAGGTCCAGCTTGGCGGAAGCGGCTTCTTCCTCCGTGCCCAGACCCCTGAGCGTCAGGCCGGGCAACTCCATCACGCCGCCCTGGGGCGTGGACTGGTAGGTGAGCTTCACCTGGAACAGCGGGGCGTGCCGCAGGCTCCGCTCGGGGTTGAGGACCCGGACCAGCTCCTCGAAGGGCAGGTCCTGGTGGGCCTGGGCGTCGAGCACGCCATCCCGTGTCTGACGCAGCAGCTCCCGGAAGGTGGGGGCTCCCTCCAGCCGGCTTCGCAGGGCGAGCTGGTTGACGAAGAAGCCCATCAACCCTTCGACTTCGCCGTGATGGCGGTTGGCCACGTCCGTGCCGATGATCAGGTCGTCCTGTCCGGAGTAGCGGTGCAGCAGGACCTGGAACGCCGTCAGCACCAGCATGAAGGGCGTGACGCCTTCTGCGCGGGCCCGCTCGCGCAGGGCCTCCGCGTCGGGCAGGCGCAAGGTTCGCGTGGCCCCGTGATGCGAGCGCACCGCGGGCCTCGGGTGCTCCGTGGGCAGGCTCAAGACCTGGGGCGCTCCCGCGAGGTGCTGACGCCACCAGGTGAGCTGGGCTTCGAGGACGTCCCCCTTCAGCCATCCCTGCTGCCAGGCGGCGTAGTCCGCGTACTGGACCGGGAGCGGGGGCAGCGGTGAAGGACGCTGTTCGCGGAACGCCGTGTAGAGCAGGCCCAGCTCGCGGATCAGCAGCGACATGGACCAGCCGTCCGAGATGATGTGGTGCACCGTCACGAGCAACAGGTGCGCGCGCGCGTCCAGGCGGTACAGGCGCGTGCGCAGCAGCGGACCCCGCGCGAGATCAAAGGGACGTTGCGCTTCCTCCAGGGCCAGTCGCTTCGCTTCGGCGGTGCGCTCTTCCACGGACGCCCCGGAGGTCTGCTCCACGGCAAGCGACCATCGCGCGGGCGGCGAGACGCGCTGCACCGCCCCGTCCGCGTCCGCGTGGAAGGTGGTCCGCAGCGATTCGTGGCGCTGGACGAGTTCGTCGAAACATCGCTCCATCGCCGAGACATCCAGGTCCCCGTCCAGAACGACGGCCGTGGGGATGTTGTAGGCGGGATTGAGGGGTTCGAGCTGGTCGAGGAAGAAGAGGCGCTGCTGGGCGAAGGAGAGCGGGAGCCGGCCCGTGCGAGGAACGGGAAGCAGCGGAGCCGCGACCGGACCCGAAATCGCCAGGAGGGCTGCGTGGATGCGAAGGGAGAGGGAGGCGACGGTGGGTGAGTCGAAGAGGTCGCGAAGCGGCAGGTCGATGCCGAAGGCGGAGCGGATGCGGGAGAGGGCCTGGGTGGCGAGGAGGGAGTGGCCGCCGAGGGCGAAAAAGTTGTCGTGGATGCCGACGCGCTGGAGGTGGAGGACGGAGGCCCAGAGGGAGGCGAGGAGGGACTCGACGTCATCGCGAGGGGCGACGAAGTCCTGGGAGAGCGAAGGCCTGGAGTCAGGGGCGGGAAGGGCCTTGCGGTCGAGCTTGGCGTTGGCGGTGAGGGGGAGTGCCGCGAGGTGAAGGAAGGCGGCGGGCAGCATGTAGTCCGGCAGCCGCGAGGCGAGGAAGGAGCGAAGGGCCTCGGTGGAGGGCGGGGCGTCGGAGGTGAAGTAGGCGACGAGGCGCTTGAGGCCCGGAGAGTCCTCGCGGGCGATGACAACGGCCTCGCGCACGTCGGGGTGGGCGAGGAGGGAGGATTCGACTTCGGCGATTTCGACGCGGAATCCGCGCACCTTCACCTGGGAGTCGAGGCGGCCGAGGAAGTCGAGGGTGCCGTCGAGGCGGTGCCGGGCCAAATCGCCGGTGCGGTACATGCGAGCGCCGGGCGAGGAGGAGAAGGGGTTGGGGAGGAAGCGCTCGGCGGAAAGAGAGGGATTGGCGAGGTAGCCACGCGCGAGGCCGTCACCGGCGAGGAAGACTTCGCCTGGGAGGCCGGGAGGGACGGGCTGGAGGTAGGCGTCGAGGAGGAAGAGCTGGGTATTGGCGAGAGGCCTGCCAATGGGGACGGAGGGCCCGACGGAAGCAGGGGGCGAGGCCGTCCAGGTGGAGGCGAAGAGGGTGGACTCGGTGGGCCCGTAGCAAGCGGTGATGGGGATGCGGAGGGCGTCGAGAGCGCGCTGGAAGTGGGCGGAGGAGACGACGTCGCCGCCGGTGAGGAGCTGGCGCAGGTGGCTCAGGCCGTCGAGGTGGGAGTCGATGACTTGAGAGAAGAGGCCGGCGGTGAGGTGGAGGGTGGAGACGCGGTGGTGGTTGAGGACGCGGACCAGCTCCGGGACATCACTGGGGGAGTGGGGCGGGAAGACGACGAGGCGGGAGCCGTTGAGGAGAGGGCCCCAGACTTCGAGGGTGGAGGCGTCGAAGGAGATGGGGGCGATGAGGAGGAAGGACTCGCCGGGGCCGAGGCGTGCGTAGTCGACACCGCGCACGGTGCGCAGGACGGCGCGGTGGGTGGTGCCGACAGGCTTGGGGCGGCCGGTGGAGCCGGAGGTGAAGTCGATATACGCGAGGTGCTCCGGGTGAATACCGACGCGGAGCGGGGCCTCGGACTGAAGCGGAAGCGTTGGGGCGACGTCCTCGATGAGGAGCACTTCAATGCCTTCGGTGGGCAGTGAAGGCAGCAGCTCTCGGGAGGTGAGGAGGAGCTGGGGCGGGACGTCCTCCAGCATGAAGGCGAGGCGCTGACGCGGATAGGACGCGTCGAGGGGCAGGTAGGCGCCGCCGGCCTTGAGGATGGCGACGAGGGAGACGACGAGCTCCAGGGAGCGCTCCAGGCAGAGCGCCACGGGCGAGTCGGGGCCGACGCCACGCTGCACCAGCACCCGCGCGAGCTGATTGGAGAGCGTGTCGAGCTGGCGGTACGTCAATCGCTGCTCACCGAATTCGACGGCGACGGCGTCCGGGAAGAGGGCAACCTGGGCGGCGAAGACTTCGGGGATGGAAGCGTCGCTGGGGTAGGGCCGCGCGGTGTCGTTCCACTCCACGAGGACGCGGTGCTTGTCCTCGGCGGAGAGCATCGACACCTCGAACACACGCTGTTCGGGGCGTGCGCGCAGGCTCTCCAATGCGGTGGCCCAGTGGCGCAGCAGTTGTTCGATGGTGCCCGCGTCGTAGCGCTCGGTGTCGAACGTGAGGTGCAGGCCAATCGTGGGGCCCAGCGTCACGGCCGCGTCGAGCGGGAAGTTGTTGTGTTCGAAGGTTTCAATGTCACGCACATCGAAGCGTGAGCCCCTTTCGCGCACGGCCCCGTCCACCGGGTAGTTCTCGAAGACGAGCAGGCTGTCGAACAGCGCGGCGCCTCGCGGCACGTCACTCCAGCGCTGGAGCTGGAGCAGCGGCGTGTGCTCGAACTGGGTCCTTTCCGTCTGCTGGGTCTGGAGTTGCTGGAGCCAGGACAGCAGCGGTGCGTTGGGTGTCAGGCGCACCCGCACCGGGACGGAGTTGATGAACAGCCCGATCATCTGCTCGACGCCGGGCAGTTCGGGTGGACGGCCGGAGACGATGGTCCCGAAGAGCACGTCCTCCACTCCGGCGTATCGGCCGAGCAGCAGGGCCCAGGTTCCCTGCACCAGCGTGTTCAGCGTGAGTTGGTGCTGACGCGCGAAGCCCTGGAGCGCCGCCGATTCCTCCTGCGAGAGGAACAGCTTGCGACGATCCTTCCGCCTCGACGGATTGCCGGCGGGGACGGGCTTCGCCGCGGGCAGGGGCGTCGGCGTGGTGAAGCCTTCGAGCGCCTGTCGCCACCAGGCCTCCGCGCGCTCCTGCGGCTGCTTCTGGAGCCATTCGATGTAGTCACGGAACGGCGGCTGCCGCGTCGCGTGCTGCTGGCCCGCGAGCAGCTCGTCGTTGCGCGCGAACAGCGCGTTCAACATCAGGCCAATGCTCCAGCCGTCCATCAACAGGTGATGGTGACTCCAGACGAACTGGAGCACGTCGTTCGCCAGCCGCATCACCGCCAGCCGCATCAGCGGGGGCTTGCGCAAATCGAAGCCACGGGCCCGGTCCGCCGCGAGGAAGGCGGTGAGGCGCTCCTGCTGTTCGGTGGAGGGCAGGCCCCGCCAGTCGTGCTCCTCGTACGGCAGGACCGCCTGCGTGGTGACGACCTGGAGGGGTTCGGTCAATCCCTCCCAATGGAAGCCCGTGCGCAGGATGGCGTACTGCTCCACCATCGAATCCCACGCGCGATGGAAGGTGCCCAGGTCCACGGGCGAGTGGAACCTCCACGTGAGCTGTTCGAAGTAGAAGCCCGCGTCGGGCGTGAGCAGCGTGTGGAACAACATTCCCTGCTGCATCGGGGAGAGCGGGTAGATGTCCTCGATGGGCGTCGCGGGCGGGAGGACGCGGTCAAGCACCGCCTGCTCCGTGAGCCGGGCCAGCGGGAAGTCCACCGGCGTGTAGCGAAGCGCGTCGGAGGTGGTCCTCGCGGCGATGAGCGCCCGCAGCGAAGCGACGAAGGCCGCGACGAGGCGCTGGACCGTAGCCTCGGTGTGGAGTTCCCGGCTGTAGGCGAAAGACAGCCGGAGCTGGCTGTCGATGACGACCGCGCTCGCATCAAAGACATACGCGCGTTGATCACCCGGGTCCCGGTCGGGTCCGGCGGATTCCCTCGCCAGCCCGAAGAGTCGGGAGCTGTTCGCCGCGGCGTCCAGTTGCCCCAGGTAGTTGAAGGCCACCTGGGGACGGGGAAGCGCCGCCAGTCGTTCCACGACGTCCTTGCGTCCCAGGTGCCGCAGCAGGCCCTGGCCAATGCCACTTCCTGGCATCGCACGCAGCCCGTCGCGCACGGCGCGGAGCGCATCACCCGGACTGGCCGCGTCAGGCACCTCCAGGAGCACCGGCGTCACGGAGGTGAACCACCCCACCGTGCGGGACAGGTCCACGTCGTCGAAGAGGTCTTCCCGGCCGTGGCCCTCCAGCTCCACCAGCAGACGGGGCTGGCCCGTCCAGGCGGTGAAGGCCTGCGCGAGCGCTGTCAGCAGCACGTCGTTGATGCGCACCCGGTACGCGGACGGCACCTCCTGGAGCAGCAGCCGCGTCTCCGCCGCGTCCAGCGCCGCGGTCACGTTGCTCGCTGACGTGAGGGAGTTGGTTCCTCCTGTCAGGTCGAGCGGCAGGTCGCGCACCTGCTGGCGCGACTCGGAGAGCCAGTAGGGCAGCTCCTCCTCCAGGGCCTGCGACTTCGCGTGGACCGCGAGCCGCTCCGCCCAGGACTTGAAGGACGTCGACTTGGCGGGAAGGGCGGGCTCCCGGCCCTGTGCCAGGGCCCGGTACGCGGTGTCCAGGTCCTCCAGCAGCGTGCGCCAGGACACCGTGTCCACGACGAGGTGGTGCGCGACGAGCAGCAGTCTTCCCGTGCGTCGCGGACCCCGGTGGAAGAGGACCGCGCGCAACAGGAGTCCTTCGGAGAGTTGGAAGCCCTCCTGGACGCGGGTGGCGTGGGCTTCCAGCGCGGCGCCGTGCTCGGCTTCATGCAGTGCGGACAGATCGAACTGGAGCACGCCGGGCACCTGCTCCAGCCCGGTGTTGTGCTGTTTCCAGACTCCGTCTTCCTGCACGAAACGCATGCGCAGGGCGTCATGGTGCCGCACAAGCTTGCGTAGGGCCCGCTCCAGCAACGCGGCGTCGACGGGTTCCTTCGTCTCCAGCAGGAGGGATTGGTTGAAGTGATGGGGCCGGGGCGGGGGCGCTTCGAAGAACGCGTGCTGGAGGGGCGTCAGGGGAACAGGGCCCGTGACCGTGCCCTGCTCGGCGTCCACGGTCCGCGCTTCGGTGGCCTGCGGTGCCAGCTCCGCGACGGTCTGCCGCTGGAAGAGCTGCTTGGGCGTCAGGTGCAACCCCACCTGCCGGGCCCGGGAGATGACCTGGAGGCTGGAGATGGAGTCGCCTCCCAGCTCGAAGAAGTTGTCGTGGATGCCCACGCGCTTCAGGCCCAGCACCTGCTCCCAGATGGCGGCCAGCTTCCGTTCCACCGCGTCGCGGGGCGCGACGTAGGCCTGTTTCAGCTCGGGGCGGGCATCGGGTGCCGGCAGCGCGGCGCGGTCGAGCTTGCCGCTGGAGGTGAGCGGGAGGGAGGCGAGGGGGACGAAGACGGCGGGGACCAGGTGCTCCGGGAGCCGGTCCTTGAGGAAGGCGCGGAGGGCCTCGGGGGAGAGGGCCTGGGTGTCGTCCCCAGCGACGTAGGCGACGAGGCGCTTGAGGCCCGGGGAGTCCTCGCGAACGAGGACGACGGTCTCGCGCACGGCGGGGTGGAGCAGGAGCGCGGCTTCGACTTCACCGGGCTCGATGCGGAAGCCGCGCAGCTTCACCTGGTCATCGGAACGGCCGAGGAAGACCAGCTCACCGTTAGAGAGGAAGCGGACGCGGTCCCCGGTGCGGTAGAGGCGCTCGCCGGGAGAAGAAGCGAAGGGGTGGGGGAGGAAGCGCTCGGCGGTGAGGCCAGGGCGGGAGAGGTAGCCGCGAGCGAGGCCCGTGCCCCCGACGTACAGCTCGCCGGGAGCCCCGAGCGGAACGGGCTGGAGGCGTGAGTCGAGGACGTAGAGCTGGACGTTGGGGAAGGGCCGTCCGAGGGAGATGCGCTGGGAGTCGACGGGCCCGGAGATGGAGGCGCAGACGGTGACTTCGGTGGGGCCGTAGGCGTTGAGCAGGGTGCGTCCCTGGCTCCAGCGCTGCGCAATGGCGGGAGGAAGGGCTTCCCCCGCGGAGACGAGGCTTTCGAGACGCGGCAGTCCGGCCTCGGAGAGCTGGGCGAGGACGGAGGGCGTCAGGGTGGCGGCGGTGACGGCCTGGGATTCGAGCAGCTGACGCAGGGGCTGCTCGGGTAGCAGTTCGTCGCGCGCGGCGAGCACGAGGCAGGCACCGGCCAGCAGTGTGGAGAAGACCTCCCAGACAGAGGCATCGAATGACGGGGAGGCGAATTGCAGGACGCGGCTGTTCGCGTGGAAGTGCTGGGCGCGTGCGGCGGCGAGCGCGGTGTTGGCGAGGCCCTTGTGCAGGAGCAGGGCTCCCTTGGGCATGCCGGTGGAGCCAGAGGTGTAGATGACGTAGGCGAGCTGGTCCTCACCCACTTCGACGTCGGGCGCGGTGTCTGGCTTCTGGGCGATCGCCTCGGCGTCCGCCGTGAGACACAGGCGACGCAGCCCTTCCTTCGCGGGCGGCACGGTGTCCCCTCGCGTGATGACGAGAGGGATTGCCGCGTCCTCCAGGAGGAAGGCGAGCCGCGCGGGGGGATGGGACGGCTCCATCGGAACGAACGCGCCCCCCGCCTTGAGGATGGCGAGCATCGCGATGGGCACGTCGAGCGACCGCTCCAGGAAGATGCCGACGCGGGTCTCCGCCTGGACCCCGAGGGCTCGCAGGTGGTGCGCGAGGCGGTTGGCCCGGGCATTCAGCTCCCGGTAGGTGAGGTGCTGATCTCCGAAGGTCGCGGCCGGTGCTTCAGGCGTGCGCTCCACCTGCTCCTCGAAGAGCCGGTGGACGTTGGGCGCGTGATGCAATTGCTCGCGGGTGTCATTCCAGGTGACGAGCAGCTGCTTTCGCTCTTCGCTGGAGATCAGCGCGGCCTCTCCGACGGCCCGCGTGGGGTTCGCCACCAGCTCCGCGAGGAGCGACTCCAGGTGCTCCATCATCCTCGCGATGGTGGCCCTGTCGAACAGGTCGGTGCTGTAGTCCACGGTTCCCGTAAAGCCTTCCGGTCCGTCCGTGAACGAGAGGCTGAGGTCGAACTTCGACGCGGTGGTCTCCACCTCCACGCCTCGCAGGGTGAGGCCCGGCTGGCTCACCTGCGGCATGGGCGCGTTCTGGAGCGTGAACAACACCTGGAAGAGCGGGGACCGGCTCAGGTCCCGCTCCGTCTGGAGCGTGTCCGCCAGCTTCTCGAAGGGCAGGTCCTGGTGGGCGTAGGCCTTCACCGTGGTGGCCTTCACCTGCGCGATCAGCTCCTGGAAGGACGTGGCGTTCTCCGGACGTACGCGCAGGACCAGGGTGTTGACGAAGAAGCCGATCAAGCCCTCCAGCTCGGCGCGGTTGCGTCCGGCGATGGGCGTGCCGATACAGAAGTCGTCCTGTCCCGAATACCGCTGGAGCAGCGCCGCGAAGCCCGCGAGCAACACCATGAACGGCGTGGCCCCGGTGGTCTTGCCGAGCGCCTTGAGGGCTTCGGAGACATCGCGCGGCAGCCGCACCGGGTGACTCGCGCCCCGGAAGGACTGGATGGGCGGGCGGGGGCGGTCGGTGGGCAGTTCGAGGATGCGCGGCACGCCTTCGAGCTGCGCCTTCCAGTGCGTGAGCTGGGTTTCCAGCACCTCCCCCTTGAGCCAGTCGCGCTGCCAGCGGGCGAAGTCCGCGTACTGGAGCACCGGTTCGGGAAGCGGGGAGGGCAGGCCCCGGGAGAAGGCCGCGTAGAGCAGCGTCAGCTCGCGGATGAGGACGCCCATGGACCAGCCGTCGGAGACGCTGTGATGCATCGACAGCACGAGCAGGTGCTCGGTGTCGCCCAGCTTCGCGAGCGTGGCGCGCAGCAGGGGGCCGGTGGAGAGTTCGAAGGGCTTGCGCAGCTCCGTGACGGCGAGCTGTCGGGCTTCGTGCTCCCGCTGTCCGGAGGGGACCCCGGTCAGGTCCACCTGCTCCAGGACCTGCGTGGAGGCTCCGGCGATGACCTGGACTCCCGCACCGTCCGCTCCGGGCTCGAAGGTCGTGCGCAGCGATTCGTGGCGTCGCGCCAGCTCCGCGAAGCCGCGTTCCAGCGCGGCCACGTCGAGCGCGCCCTCCAGCCGCACCGCAGCCGGCAGGTTGTACGTCGTGCTGCCGGGATCCATCTGGTCCAGGAACCACAGCCGCTGCTGGGCGAAGGACAGGGGTTCGGAAGCAGCCCCCTTCGGGCGTGGAGGGATGGCCTGCTGCCGGGTCTGCGCGTTCTTCTCGCGCAGCTTCCGCATCAGTTCATCCTGCTGCTCGGGGGACAGTGACGCGAGTCGGTCGCGTGCCTTGCTCATGTGTTGCTTCCTCGTCGACTCAAGTGGCGTCGCCGTCCAGATCCAGGCCGGCCATCAGTTGTTCCAGCTCCGCGTCGTCCACCTGCGCGGCCTGCGCTTCCATCAACAGCACGGCGAGCGAGGCGATGGTGGGCTTTTCGAAGAGCCGGCCCAGGTCCACGTCCGTGTCGAAGGAGACGCGGACCCGGGAGATGAGCTGGGTGGCGAGCAGCGAATGCCCTCCCAGCTCGAAGAAGTTGTCGTGGATGCCGATGCGCTCGACGCCCAGCAATTCCGTCCATATCGCCGCCAGCGACTGTTCCAACTCGTTGCGCGGTGGCGTGAACTCCGGCCCGGAGTCCGGACGGACGCCTTCCGGAAGGGGCAGCGCGGCGCGGTCGAGCTTGCCGCTGGAGGTGAGCGGGAGGGAGGCGAGGGGGACGAAGACGGCGGGGACCAGGTGCTCCGGGAGCCGGTCCTTGAGGAAGGCGCGGAGGGCCTCTGGGGAGAGGGCCTGGGTGTCTTCACCCGCGACGTAGGCGACGAGGCGCTTGAGGCCCGGGGAGTCCTCGCGAACGAGGACGACGGTCTCGCGCACGGCGGGGTGGAGCAGGAGCGCGGCTTCGACTTCACCGGGCTCGATGCGGAAGCCGCGCA
>NZ_RAWD01000079.1:0-30720 GCF_003612065.1 Corallococcus sp. CA047B | reverse complement strand
GCCCCGCCCCCGCCCCGCGCTGCGCGGGGCGGGGGCGGGGCAGGAGCCGCTCCACCACCTGGCCCACGGTGCGCGCGGTGGCCGCTCCGGGCTCGTTCACCCGGGCCGCGAGGAACGCCGCGCCCAGGCGGGCCACCGCCGACACGACGAAGAGGACGTGCAGGTTCGCCCACAGGTGTCCGCCCAGCATGAACTGCTGGGGGATGCGGGCGGCCAGGGCGCCTCCCAGGGCCGCCGCCGCCGCGTAGGCCAGACCTCCCGCGGTGGCGAACGCCGCCAGGTAGAAGGGCCGCCCCCGGCGCGGCGCCACCGTGAGGGGCAGCGCGAAGATGGCCAGGCCGTGGCCGCTCCACAGCGAGCCCGCCAGCAGCACGTCGAACAGCAGCGGCCACAGCGTCCCCGCGGACGGCAGGAGCCACAAGAGCGGGATGACGCTGATCCCCAGCGAGCACGCCATCAGCACCGGCTGCGCGCCCAGCCGGTCGATGGCGCGGCCCCACATGGAGGCGGTGAGCACGCGCACGCCCGCCACCGCCGCCGCGTGCAGGGCCATGATGACGAAGGTCATCTTGAGGTTCTGCAGGGAGTGCAGCGCGAAGAAGGGCGCGGACACGCCCACCGCCGCGTTCCACGCCACCTGATACAGCAGCACGCGCCGGGCGCCGTCATCCTTCCAGGGCAGCAGCGCCGCCTTCAGCTCCAGGCGGGGCGAGCTGCCCGGGGGCGCGGGGTCATGCTGCGCGGCCATCATCAGCGTGGTGACGAGCCCCATCCCGCAGGCGGCCAGCGCCAGCAGCGGCAGGGCCATGCCCACGCCGTCCACCATCCGCAGCCGGTCCATCAGCAGGCCCGCGGTGAGCGACGCGCCGGTGCCCATCAGCGTGGTGAGCGCGGTGCGCTTGCCGAAGAAGCGGCCCCGCACGGCGCGCGGCACCAGTTCCCCCATCCAGGCCACCCAGGCGTTGTTGCCCACCACCGCCAGGAGCGCGGACAGGCCGGCCACGCCCAGGAGCAGGTGCTGCTGGCCCGCGAGCGACAGCTTCAGCCAGGGCAGCACCGCCAGGGGCAGCATCACGAGCCGCGACAGGCACACGGCGGTGAGCGCCACCCGCCGGTGACCGAAGCAGAGCGTCAGCCACGCGGCGGGGAACTGCACGAACTGGGCGAAGAACGGCAGCGCCGTCATCACGCCCACGAGGAAGGGGCCCAGCTTCAGCGCGATGGCCCACGCGGTGAGCACCGTGGCACCCGCGCACGCGGTGAACACCTCCGCGAACATCCCCTCCACGACGGACATGCGCAGCGACCCGCGCAGCCTCCGGTGGACGGGCGGGCCCCGGTGGCTGTCCGGGGGCGGTGGGGCCCCCAGGAGCGGCGCCGACGAACCGGGCAGGGAAGCCCCGGGACGGAAGAGCGGAACTCCGGTGGCGAGGGAAGCGAAACCCTGGACGAGGTGGCGGCGGAAGGCGGCGGGGGACACGCGGCCCCAGATGTCCCACGCCCCTCCATTCCCCCTCAACAGCACCCCCGGTGTGGCCCGGGCGCATGGCCGCCCACCAACCGGCCTTATCCCTGACGTTCCTCGCGCTGTCCGGCTGCCCGCTGGGCAGGTTGGATTCAGGTGCGGTTCAAGCGGTCTTGAACTATATGAACGCCTGAAGGAGACCGCGTACATGGATGTCGCTCACGAGCTGACGGAGTTTCTGGGGCAGGTGGAGCAGCGGCTGAACGCACTGCTCGCGGATGGCGACGTCGGACCGGACGTGGAAGGTGACACGCTGATGAACGCGGCGCGTCATCTGTGCCTGGGCACGGGGGGCAAGCGTGCGCGGCCCATGCTCGTGCGCCTGTTCGGTGGGGTGGTGGGGGTTCCGGCGGCGCGGCTGGTGGATGTGGGTGTGGCGGCGGAGATGATCCACTCGGCCAGCCTGCTGCACGACGACGTGGTGGACGCGGGCATGTACCGCCGGGGCCGCCCGACGGTGAACGCGCGCTGGGGCAACATCGTCGCGGTGATGAGCGGCGACCTCATCCTGTCCACGGCGCTCACGCAGCTGTCCCTGCTGGACGCGCGCGTGGTGCAGAGCGGGCTGGCCATCGTCACGGAGATGACCCGCGCGGCCATCGCGGAGGTGGAGGCGCGGGGCGACATGAACCTGCCGCTCACGCGGCTGCGCTACATCGCCGAGGGCAAGACGGGTTCCCTGTTCGGCTGGTGCGGCAAGGCGGCCGCGACGCTGGCGGATCAGCCGGAGGCCATGGCCCGCTTCGACGCGTTCGGCCGGCACCTGGGTGTGGCGTTCCAGATCGCCGACGACATCCGCGACATCCTGGGCACGGACGTGGGCAAGCCCCGGTACGCGGACGTGCACTCGCGCACGCCGTCGCTGCCCATCCTGCTGGCGGTGGCGCGCGATGAGTCGCTGCGCCGCAAGCTCAAGGACGCGTGGGCGTTCTCCGTCATCACCCCGGAGCGCACGCGGGAGATTGGCAACGCCATCGAGGCCACCGGCGCGGTGGAGGCGTCCATGGCGATGATGAACGCCGAGGTCGAGGCGGCGCTGGACAAGCTGGGGGCCTACTCCAAGGACGCGGCGGGCGCGGAGCTGGCCAGCTGGGCGCACAAGCTGGCCGAGGGCATCGCCCATCAGGTCAAGGGACGCGCTGCGTGAAAGGCTACCTGTGGACGGGGGGGGATCCCGGGAGCCAGAAGACCGCTGCTCCGCTGGACAACGCCCGGCTGGCGCCGTGGGAGTCCATCGCCGTGGAGGCGGTGGGCAACGTCATCGAGTTCTGGGGCTTCAAGCGCAACCAGGGCCGCGTGTGGGCGCTGCTGTACCTGCGCGGTGAGCCGCTGACCGCGGGCGAAATCGAGCGCGAGCTGGACTTGTCCAAGGGCGGCGTGTCCATGCTGCTGCGCGACCTGGAGCGCTGGGGCGCCGTGCAGCGGGTGCGCGTGCCGCAGGACACGGTGTGGCGCTATTCCGCGGAGACGGACCTGGTGCGGATGGTGACGCACGTGGTGGAGGAGCGCGAGGCGGCCTTCGTCACCCGCATCCGGGCGGACCTGTCGGAGGCGCGCCGGCTGGCGGAAGGCGTGGGCGGCCTGCCCACCGAACGGCTGCGCCGGCTGGAGCGCATGGCCACGCTGGCCGAGCACGTGGAGCGGGCGCTGCGGCTGTTCATCAAGACCTCGCGCCTGGACGTTGCGGGTGTGCTGGGGGCGTTCCGCGACGGCGCCCTTTCGCGCAAGGGCTAGTGGTAGGAGGGCACGCATGGACTCGCACTACGATCAGGTGATGAAGGCGCGCGCGCAGGCGGATGCGGACGCGCCCCGGCTGTACTTCGCGTACTCGACCATCCTGGACCGGGCCGCCTTCGAGGAATGGAGGGACCAGCACAGCTACGGCTTCTTCGATCTGCCCGAAGGCCAGCTCGCCGAGGCGCTGGACGTGGATCTGGTCTACGACTTCCCCTCGCGCTGGTGGGGTGGACGGGTGGCGGGCCTCACCGACGCGCCGGGCGCGCGCGTGTATGGCCGGCTCTTCCAGATCGCCGGCAAGGACTGGTCCATCGTCCAGCACAAGGAGGGCTTCGTCACCGGCATGTGCGTGGAGCGCACGGTGCGCGTGCGCGTGGATGGCCAGGAGCTGGAGGCCACCGCGTTCGTGACCAACCCGCGCCGGGCGTCGCAGGACGGGCCGGTGAGCCCGCGCTTCGTGGAGGCGCTGGTGCGCGGTGCGACGAGCGCCGGGCTGCCCGCGGACTACGTGGCGAAGCTGGGCCGCGGCGAGACGCGCTGAAGCTCCCGCGCAATCCGCCGCGAGGCCCGGAGGTCACGGCCGCGCGGCGGGCTCCACGCGGTAGAGCGCGCCGGCCTGATCGTCGCTGATGATGAAGCCGCCGCCCGGCGCCAGGGCCACGTCCACCGGCCGGCCCCACACGCTCAGGTCCGGGTTCTTGAACCCGGTGACGACGTCCACCTCGCCCGTGGGCTGGTTCGTCGCGAGATCCCACGGGAACGCGGTGACCTTGTAGCCGGTCCGCTCCGTGCGGTTCCACGAGCCGTGGTAGGCCACCAGCGCGCCGCGCTTCCATCCCGGGTGGACCTCCCCGTTGTCGAAGAACGTCAGGCCCAGCGGCGCCGAGTGCGCCTGGATGCCCTGGTCCGTCCTGTCCAACGTCGCGCAGTCCGCCCTCGAGCCGTCCCGGTTCATGTCGTAGTCGCGGTCCAGGGGCATGTGCTTCAGGCCGCCAGGTGAGTCCGGGTTGGAGTTGCAGAAGGGCCAGCCGTAGTGCCCCCCGGCGCGCACGGACGTGAGGGCCTCCGGCGGGTGGTTGTCCACGTACTCGGGGATGACCTTGCCGTACTTCCCCGTGCCGTCATCCAGCGGGTAGGGCGTGTTGTCGCGGTTGTTGACCGCCACCCACAGCGTGTCGGTGCCCGGCACCCACGCCAGCCCCTCCGCGTTGCGCAGGCCCCGCGCGAACAGCTCCCGCGATCCGCCGTCCCAGTTCCAGCGGTAGATGGCGCCGCGCAGCGGGTCGCTCGTCGTGTCGCTCAGGCACACGTTGCAGGTGGACGCGATGGCCACGTACAGCCGGTGCCGCGAGTCCACCGCGAGGTTCTTCAGCTCGTGCCCGTACGCGCCCTGCAGCTCCGGCAGGGACGCATCCGGCAGGCCGGAGACCACGGTGTCCACCGGGCCGCGCGTCGCCTCGCCCGCGGTCCACCGGGAGCGGGTGACGCGGTTCTTCTCCGACAGGAATACCCACACCTGGCCGTCGCGCTCGTGGAAGACGATGTCGTGCGGCCGGCCCAGGCCGGACGCCCACTGCGTCACCTCCGGGGCCTGCCCGTCCCGGGGGCGCACCTGCATCACCCGGTTCTGCCCGGGCACCGACACCAGCAGGGTGCCCTCCGGAGAGAAGGCGATGAACCGGGCACCCGGCACCCGCGCCCAGACGGACACCTGCATGCCTGAAGGGATGTTCAGGGAGCGCGTCACGTTGAACGGCTGCGCATTCATTCCGGCCGGAACCCGCACCTCCACCTGCTGGAGGGTCAGCTCGGCGGGGAGTCCCGCATCCGTGGTGTCGCCAGCGTCCGCCAGGCCCGCGTCCCCCAGCGCCGAGTCCGGGTTCTCGGGCGGAGCCGGGGAGGGGAGGGCGTCGTTGGAACGGCAGCCGGGCTGCAAGGACGCCAGCCCCAGGAAGGTCGTCAGCACGAGGGTGAGCCGCATGGTCCCCTTTTTCTAACCGGACACTTCGACGCGAGGTGCCCTCACTTGGACTGAACGGATACTGAACAAAACTGCAGCCAGTTTTTCAGTGGCCGCGAAGGGACCTGAACAAACCTTCAGCCAGTTTCCAGGTGTCCCAGAACCCTCATGCCTACATGAACAGAAAAGCAGCCATTTCCCCGGGGTGAGGGTCCCTCCGCGCCGTCGCACTTGAATCGGCAAATGTCTGTCATTGGTGGGCAAAGACAGTCGTTTTGTATGTTTTTATTGATGTTTCATGTCTGTCTTTAGGGTGTCGATGGCGGGCAGGGGATCCGGAAACGGCGCGGATCGGCTTGACCCCGGCGGGACGTTGTGGCTTCATGAATTTGATTTCGATAATCAAAGTCAATAGGAGGTCGCGATGCTCGGTCAGGAATGCTGCAGGGCGGTGCTGGCGCGAGGCCCGTGCGCCGAAGTCACGCGGTGCAGCTGTGGGCACATCCACCTGGCGGTGGGGCCGGTGACGCTGCGCCTGGAGGAGGACGTCCTGCGCGCGCTGGGCCACACGCTGCTGGAGGCCATCCACCACCTGGAGGCGGCGTCGCAGCAGCCCCGCCACGAGCCCGAGGCGTCGGAGCCCCCGGCCCCCGCGCATGGGGCGCCCAACGGCGGGTGGAAGCAGTGAGCCCCCAGGGCACGTTGCGGTGGGGTGGCATCCGCTCCGCCAGGGATCGGCGGATGGGGACCGCGGCGGCCGCGCCGGCCGAGACGTCTTCCCAGCCGCTGTCGGTGCGCCTGGAGGAGGGGACGGGCAGTGCGCGGCGACAGGTGGAGCAGTCCACCTTCCTGGAGGCGCTCTTCCACGGTTCATGGAACGGCGGCGTGTATGGACAGTTCGTGCGGGCCCGGCACTACGTGAACCACCTGCGCCAACTGCACGTCCTCTACGAGGCCTTCGAGTCCGCGCTGCCGGCGGTGAAGGACGTCGCGCTCGCGCGGGTGCTGCGGCTGCCGGAGCTGCGGCGTGCCTCGGCGCTGGCGGCGGATCTGGACTGGTTCTGCGGTGACACGCGCACGCAGCCCTTCGCGTGCGCGGAGACGCGGCTGCACGCGGAGCGCATCCACGAGGTGGCCACGGAGGCGCCCCACCTGCTGCTCGCGCACGCCTACGCCCGGTGCGTGCAGGACCTGTTCACGGCGCCCCAGCGCGCGGAGCTGGTCGCGCAGGCGTTCGAGCTGGAGGGCGGTCGAGGCACCGCCTTCTACAACGCGGTGTCCGAGGGGGAGATGCAGGCCTTCCAGCGTCGGCTGGTGGCGCGACTGGACGAGGTGGCGCTGGGAGAACTCGAGTCCCAGGAGGTGGTCCAGGAAGCGCGGCTGGCGTTCCGCATCCAGGGCCTCATCTGCGACGAGCTGGCGCGAGACGCTCCCGGTATCGAGAACCCACGCGGCCCGTTCAATCCCTGACGCATTCAGACAACACGGCCCTTGGGGATGGGGTGACTGTAAACCCACGGCGGGTCGTCCCACCCCACGGGTCATATCCTCGTCTGGGAGGGCGATATGCCCTTTCGTGACAGGCACGCTAGGATGGCTGATCGTGACGACCCAGATGACCTCGAACATCGATCGCCGCTCCTTCCCCAGGCTCCAGGCTCCCCTCTATTCGCGCCCCGCGCGGATGAAGATTGGGGAGAAGAAGCAGGTGCTCGACGTCAGCCTCGGCGGCGCCCGCATCTACTCCGACGAGCCGCAGGACGTGGGTTCGCGGTTGGACCTGGAGTTGTTCCTGCCGGACGGCAGCTCCCTGGAATGTACGGCCCGCATCGTCTGGGCCGTCAAGCTACCCAAGGACGCCGTGGCCCGCTTCGAGATCGGCCTGTCCTTCATCGACGTGCCGGATGAGACGCTGGAGCGGTTGAAGACCGTGCTCGTCGCGGATGAAACCTGACGGCTGCGACACCGCGGAGCCGCGGCCCGGTGTCATGACGCCCGGGCCCGCCCCGTGAAACACGTTATTTCGACGACGCGCCGTCCAGCTCGCGCAGGTCGTCCGCTTCCAGCTTCAGGCTGAACGCCCCCAGCAGCTCCTTCACCTGCGGCACCGACGTCGCGCTGGCGATGGGCGCCACCACCGTGGGCCGCGTCGCGAGCCACGCGAGCGCCACCTGCGCCTCGCTGGCACCCCGGCGCTGCGCCACCTTCTTCAGCGCGGCCACGACGCCCCAGCCCTTCGCGTTGCCGTACTTCTTCAGCACGCCACCCGCGCGCGCGGACCGCGGCGCCGGCTGTCCCTCCTGGTACTTGCCGGTGAGGAACCCCGACGCGAGCCCGAAGTAGGGCGCCACCGCGAGCCCCTCCTTCTCGCTCAGCGGCTGGAGTGCGTTCTCGAAGCCGGGGCGCTCGACCAGGTTGTACTCCGGCTGGAGCACCTCATAGCGCGCGAGCCCCAGGCGCTTCTGCGTGGCCAGCGCCTCCGCGGCGCGCTCCGCGGTGTGGTTGCTCAGGCCCAGCGCCTTCACCTTGCCCGCCTTCACCAACGCGTCGAAGGCGCGGAGCGTCTCCTCGAAGGGCGTGTTCGGGTCGTCGTAGTGCGCGTAGTACAGGTCGATGCGCTCCACGCCCAGGCGGCGCAGGGAGGCGTCCACGCTCTGCTCGATGTGCTCGCGACGCAGGCCCTTGCCCAGCGCCGTCTCCGCGCCGACCTTCGTGGCCACCACCACGCGCTCCCTCGCCTTGCGCGAGGCAATCCACCTGCCCAGCACCGTCTCCGATTCGCCGCCCTGGTGACCGGGGATCCACCGCGAGTACACGTCCGCGGTATCGATGAAGTTGCCGCCGCCTTCGACGAACGCGTCGAGCACGGCGAAGGAGGTGGCTTCATCGCTCGTCCAGCCGAAGACGTTCCCGCCCAGACACAGTGGGAACACCTCCAGCCCGGTCGTTCCCAGCTTCCGCTTCGTCGCTGCCTGCGAGGCCATTCGCGCGTCCTTTCGTTGCCGCCGTGAAGTCACCGGACGAAAGGACGCGCTCCAGGCGCCCTTGTCAGCCCGGCGTGAACCACACCACCGACAGCGGGGGCAGGGTGAGGGCCACCGACGCCGGCTGACCATCCCAGCCCGTGGGTTCGGTGTGCACCTGACCGTTGTTGCCCAGGCCGCTGCCGCCGTACTCCCCTGCGTCGCTGTTGACCAACTCCACGTAACGGCCGTGGAGTGGGAAGCCCACGCGATAATTCTCACGCGGCACCGGGGACAGGTTGGCTACGCACACCACGTGACGCCCGGGGGTGCGCGAGCGGCGCACGAAGGCCAGCACGTTCGCCGCGGAGGCGTCCGGCTGGAGCCACTGGAAGCCCACCGGCTCGCTGTCGGCGTCGTGCAGCGCGGGCAGCTCGCGGTAGACGCGGTTCAGGTCCCCCACCAGCTTCTGGATGCCCTTGTGGCCGGCGTCATCCAGCAGGTGCCAGTCCAGGCTCTTGTCGTGGTTCCACTCGCCGGGCTGGCCGAACTCACCGCCCATGAAGAGCAGCTTCTTGCCCGGGTGGGCCCACATCCACGCGAAGAGCGCGCGCAGGTTGGCGCGCTTCTGCCACGGGTCTCCCGGCATGCGGCCGTAGAGGCTGCCCTTGCCGTGCACCACCTCGTCGTGGCTCAGCGGCAGCATGAAGTGCTCGCTGAACGCGTACAGCAGGCCGAAGGTGAGCTGGTTGTGGTGGTACTGCCGGTGGATGGGATCCTTGCCGAAGTACGACAGCGTGTCGTGCATCCACCCCATGTTCCACTTGAAGTGGAAGCCCAGGCCGCCCTCGCTCGTGGGCTGGCTCACCTTGGGCCACGCGGTGGACTCCTCCGCGATGACCACCACGCCCGGGTGCTTGCGGCGGATGGTGTCGTTGAGCTCGCGCAGGAACTGGATGGCCTCCTCGTTCTCGCGGCCGCCCCAGCGGTTGGGGATCCACTCGCCGTGCTTCCGGCTGTAGTCCAGGTAGAGCATGGAGGCCACCGCGTCTACGCGCAGCCCGTCGATGTGGTACTCCTCCAGCCAGAACAGCGCGTTGGCGATGAGGAAGTTGCGCACCTCGTTGCGGCCGAAGTTGAAGACGAGCGTGCCCCAGTCCGGCTGCGCTCCCTTGCGCGGGTCGGCGTGCTCGTAGAGGGACGTGCCGTCGAAGTCGCCCAGCGCGTGGCTGTCGCGCGGGAAGTGGCCCGGCACCCAGTCCACGATGATGCCGACGCCCTCCTGGTGCAGGTAGTCCACCAGGTAGCGGAAGTCGTCCGGGTGGCCGAAGCGCGACGTGGGCGCGTAGTAGCCGCCCACCTGATAGCCCCAGGAGCCGCCGTAGGGATGCTCCGCCACGGGCAGGAGCTCCACGTGCGTGAAGCCCAGCTCCTTCACGTAGCGCGACAGCTCCGGCGCCAGCTCGCGGTACGTCATGGGCCGGTCGCCGTCCTCCACCACGCGGCGCCAGCTTCCCAGGTGCACCTCGTAGACGCTCCAGGGCTGGCGCGCGGCGTCCGTGTGCTTCTCCCGGGCCTCCAGCCACGCGGTGTCGCCCCAGGAATAGCGGGCCAGGTCGTGCACCACCGACGCGGTGGCCGGCGGCGTCTCCGTGCGGAAGGCGAACGGATCCGACTTGAGCAGCCGGCCGCCGCCGTGGCCCGGGCGGATCTCGAACTTGTAGCGGGTGCCTTCGCCGACCTCCGGGACGAACAGCTCCCAGATGCCGGAGGACCCCATGCGCCGCATGCTGTGCAGGCGCCCGTCCCAGCCGTTGAAGTCACCCACCACCGACACGCTGGCCGCCGTGGGCGCCCAGACGGCGAAGGACGTGCCCTTCACCCCGTTGTGGTGGATGAGGTGCGCGCCCATGCGCTCCCAGAGCCGCTCGTGGCGGCCCTCGCCGGCGAAGTACAGGTCCAGCTCCCCCAGCGTGGGCAGGAAGCTGTACGGGTCGCGCAGCGTGAAGACCTTCTTGCCCGGGTACTCCACCTCCAAGAGGTAGCTGAAGGGCTCCGTGCGGCCGTTGATGCGCGCCTCGAAGACGCCGCCGGTGCGGTGCACCATGGGCACCTTGCCGCCGAACTCCGGCAGCACGTGGATGGACACGGCTTCCGGCCGGTAGGCCCGGACCACCATGCCGTCCCCGTCCGGGTGGACGCCCAGCACGGAGTGCGGCTCCGGATGGCGCAGCTCCACCACGCGTTGCAGCTCCGCCTCCACCTGTGCTCTGTCCGCCGGCTTCCTCACTGGGCATCCTCCATCCGCAACAGGGCCTCGACGGGGATGCGCACCCAGTCGGGCCGGTTCGCGAGCTCGTAGCGCACTTCGTACAACAGCTTCTCCAGCTCGAAGGCGCGCAACATCACCTCAAACGCTTCGTCGGTGTCCGGCAGGAAGGGCGCGCCTCGGGTCGCCGCGCGGTAGCCCTCCAGGAACGCGTCTCGGGTGGGGCCCACGCGCCCGCGCGGCTGGCCGCCCTCCAGCGCCACGGTGGCCTCCGCGTAGTCGAAGGAGCGGATCATCCCCGCCACGTCGCGCAGCGCGCTGTACTTCTCCCGGCGCGCGGTGAACGAACGCGAGGGCTCTCCCTCGAAGTCGAAGAACAGCCACTGGTTCTCCGAGCGCAGCACCTGACCCAGGTGCAGGTCGCCGTGGATGCGGATCTTCTGTCCGGACGGCGTCACGTGCGCCAGCTTCTTCGCGTACGCGATGAGTCCGTCGCGCCGGCCCTCCAGGTCCGCGTGCAGCCGGCCCGCGTCCGCCAGCGTCACGCCCAGCTCGCCCACGATGGACGCGCTCCAGCGCTGCAGGTCCTCCAGCAACAGGGGCTCCGGGGAGAAGGCCAGATCGTCCGGCGCCGCGGAGGCGAAGGCCTTGTGCAGGTCCCCCAGGCGCGCGCCCAGCTCCCGCATGTCCGTCAGGAAGCCGTCGCCCAGGGCCTTCGTCTGGCGCAGCCGGTCCAGCGTGTACTTCCAGCCGTCCACCGCGTCCGGCACGAAGCGGTGCGCCAGGGCCAACGTCGCGCCCGCGGGGCCTTCCAGGTTGAGCGCGCCCAACAACTGCGGCGTCGCGCGGAAGGACGTCTTCGTCGCGAGGAAGCGGCCAACCTCGTACTCGGGGTTCACGCCCGCTTCGAGCTTGCGGATGACCTTGATGATGACCCGCTCCCCCAGCACGAGCGACGTGTTGCTCTGCTCCACGCTCAGCCGGCGCACCGGCAGCGGATCCGGCAGGGCCACGCCGCTGTCGGTGGAGGCAATCCATTCGCCCAGCACGCGGCCGGAGCCGGAGGGCAGCTCGCGACCCTCCCGCGCCAGGGCGAAGAGGGCGCGCACGCAGGTGTCGTCCTCCAGCGCGCTCGTCAGGCCCTCCGGGGTCTGCCGCGCCAGGAGCTGGTAGCGCTCCGGCTGGCCCAGTTCGTACACCACCTCCACGATGGCGAGGGTGAACGAACACGTGCCCAGCTCCATGTTCACGTGGTCCGCCACGCTGACGCTCTTGATGGGCCACGCCTTGCCGGCGAACCAGCGCTGGGCCTTGAGGAAGTCGGGCAGCTTTGTCAGGTCCAAGGGTGTCACGCGCGTTTACTCCTTCCCCGGCAGAGGCTTGTCCAACCGGAACCACAGGAACATGTAGGGGCCCATCGACAACTGATAGGGCAGGTCGCTGATGCGGGGGAACGCCGTCTCGCCAATCAGCTCCACCGGCACGGAGCCGCTCAGCTCGCGCATGTCCAGGACGGCCGGCTGCGCGAAGCGCGACAGGTTGCAGATGACCAGCACGGACTGGCCCTCCCATTCGCGCACGAAGGCCAGCACCTTGCGGTTGTCCGTCGTGAGGAAGCGCAAGCTGCCCATGGCGAACACGGGGTAGCGCTGGCGGATGCGGATCATCCGCTTCACCCACTGCAGCAGGCTGGACTTCTGCCGGTCCTGCGCCTCCACGTTGATGGCCTGGTAGCCGTAGACGGGGTCCGCGATGACGGGCGCGAACAGGCGCGCGTAGTCCGCGCGGCTGAAGCCCGCGTTGCGGTCGCCGGTCCACTGCATGGGCGTGCGCACGCCGTTGCGGTCGCCCAGGTAGATGTTGTCGCCCATGCCGATTTCATCCCCGTAGTAGAGGACCGGCGTGCCGGGCAGGGTGAACAGCAGGCTGTGCATCAGCTCGATGCGCCGCCGGCCGTTGTCCATCAGCGGCGCCAGGCGGCGGCGGATGCCCAGGTTGATGCGCATGCGCGGGTCGGTGGCGTACTCCCGGTACATGTAGTCCCGGTCCTCGTCCGTCACCATCTCCAGCGTCAGCTCATCGTGGTTGCGCAGGAAGATGGCCCACTGGCAGTTGTCCGGGATCTCCGGCGTCTGCTGCATGATCTCCACGATGGGCGTGCGGTCCTCGCGGCGCACCGCCATGAACAGGCGGGGCATCACCGGGAAGTGGAAGCCCATGTGGAACTCGTCGCCCTCGCCGAAGTACTTGCGCACGTCGGCGGGCCACTGATTGGCCTCCGCGAGCAGCACCTTGCCCTGGTACTCGGAGTCGATCGTCTTTCGCAGGCGCTTCAAGAACGCGTGCGTCTCCGGGAGGTTCTCGCAGTTGGTGCCCTCGCGCTCGAAGAGGTAGGGCACGGCGTCGCAGCGGAACCCGTCCACGCCCATGTTGAGCCAGAAGCGCATGACGTCCAGCATGGCTTCCTGCACTTCGGGGTTGTCGTAGTTGAGGTCCGGCTGGTGGCTGAAGAAGCGGTGCCAGAAGTACTGCTTGGCCACCGGATCCCACGTCCAGTTGGAGCGCTCCGTGTCGGTGAAGATGATGCGCGTGCCCTTGTACTGTTCGTCGGTGTCGCTCCAGACGTACCAGTTGCGCTTGGGGCTCTTCGGGTCGCGGCGGGCCTCCTGGAACCAGGGGTGCTGGTCGCTGGTGTGGTTCACCACCAGCTCGGTGAGGATGCGCAGGCCGCGCTTGTGCGCCTCCTCCACCAGCCGCTGGAAGTCCGCCAGCGTGCCGTAGTCCGGGTGGATGCCGTAGTAGTCCGCGATGTCGTAGCCGTCATCGCGCAGCGGGGAAGGGTAGTGCGGCAGCAGCCACAGACAGTCCACGCCCAGGTCCTGGAGATAGGGCAGCTTCTCGATGAGGCCCGGGATGTCCCCGTGGCCGTCCCCGTTCGAGTCGTGGAATGCGCGGATGTGCAGCTCGTAGATGAGCGCCTTTTTGTACCAGAGCGGATCCAGGTCCATACGCCTCTCGGAGGGTGTCACTCGAAGTAGTCGAACGCGTGCTCGGTGCGGCGGAAGCGATACACGGCATACACGGCCGCGGGCTGTTCCGGCGTCAGGCGCACCTGCACGTCCGGTCCCTGCCACAGGGAGCGTTGGTCGGCCATCAGTTCGTGCACCTGGTACGTCTCCTCCGGCTTCACGCCCAGCCATTCCATGGGGACGTGCAAGAGCGCCTCCTGCGGCGCGTACGGATCCAGGCTCACCGCCACCAGCACCGTGCTGGTGCCATCCGGCGTGCGCTTGCCGTAGAAGAGGACGCGCTCGTTGTCGGATTCGAAGAAGCGCAGGCCCGAGTACTGCTGGAGCGCGGGGTGCTGCTTGCGCGCGGCGTTGAGCTTCGAAATCCAGTCGGAGATGTTGCCCGGCTTGTCCCAGTCCCACGCGACGAGCTGGTACTTCTCCGAGTCCAGGTACTCCTCCTTGCCCGGCACCGGACGGCCCTCGCACAGCTCATAGCCGGAGTACATGCCCCACACCGACGACAGCGTGGAGGCCAGCGCCACGCGCAGGCGGAAGGCGCCGGGGCCCGCGTTCTGGAGGTTCTCCGGGAGGATGTCCGGCGTGTTGGGCCAGAGGTTGCCGCGGAAGTAGTCCGCCACCGGAGGCTGGGTGATCTCCTCCAGGTACGTGCGCAGCTCGTCCTTGAAGAGGCGCCAGGTGAAGTACGTGTACGACTGGGTGAAGCCCACCTTGCCCAGCGCCTTCATCACCTTGGGACGCGTGAAGGCCTCCGACAGGAAGAGCACGTCCGGATGCAGGTCCTGCACCTCGCGGATGAGCCAGTGCCAGAACTGCATGGGCTTGGTGTGCGGATTGTCCACGCGGAAGGTGCGCACGCCGTGGTCCACCCAGA
Source organism: Corallococcus sp. CA047B (assembly GCF_003612065.1). Lineage (NCBI taxonomy): Bacteria > Pseudomonadati > Myxococcota > Myxococcia > Myxococcales > Myxococcaceae > Corallococcus > Corallococcus sp. CA047B. Next base: position 16,363 of record NZ_RAWD01000079.1, on the reverse strand, counting down.
ACAGGACGACGGACTTCAGCTCCTGCCAGAGGGCGTCGCGCGCGGGGCCCATCCAGTCGAAGTTGACGATGTCCTCGTAGCGCTTGGGCGGGTTCTCCGCCGTCTTGATGGTGCCGTCCGGGCGGTGCTGGAACCACTCCGGATGTTCCTTCACGTAGGGGTGGTCCGGCGCGCACTGGAACGCGAGGTCCAACGCCACCTCGATGCCATGCGCCTTCGCCGCGTCCACGAACGCGGCGAAGTCCGCGAACGTGCCCAGCTCCGGATGGATGGCCTTGTGGCCGCCCTCCTTCGCGCCAATGGCCCAGGGGCTGCCCACGTCACCGGGCTGCGCGTTGAGGGTGTTGTTCTTCCCCTTGCGCGCGGTGCGGCCGATGGGGTGGATGGGCGGGAGGTAGACGGTGTCGAAGCCGAGCTTCTGGATGTAGGGCAGCCAGTCCTGCGCGTCCTTGAAGGTGCCGTGCGTCTTGCCGTCGCGCTTCGCCGAGCGCGGGAAGAACTCGTACCAGGCCGCGTTGCGCGCCTTCTCCCGGTCCGCGAAGACCTCCAGCACCTCGTCATAGCGGCGCGCGAGCGACCGGTCGGGGTGCCGCGACGCGGTGTCCGCCAGCTCGGGCGACAGGGCGACGAGCAGGTGTTCCGGCGAGGGTGGGGTGCGCAGGCGCGCCCCTGCCTCGGCGAGCGAGCGGGCGTCCTCGGCGGAGACGGCCTTCGCGCGCACGGCGGCGCCTTCCAGCAGGGCCGCGCCTTCGAGCAGCTCGCTCTTCACGTCGCGGCCCGCGTCCACCTTGCGCTTCAGCTCGTGCGCCCAGGTGCGGAAGAGATCCGGCCACGCTTCAATCGTGTATTCGTAGCGGCCATTGCGGGCGAGGGGGATGACACCCTCCCACGCGTCGTTGCTTTTGGGGGTGAGGGGTACCTCCGCCCATTCGGTCTTCTGGGCGGCGGGGGTGACCTGGCGCCAGCGCGCGACGGCCACGAGGACGTCGTGGCCTTCCTTGAAGATGTCCGCGCGGACGGTCAGGCTCTCTCCGGCGATGCGCTTGATGGCGTAGCGCCCTGCGTCCAGCTCCGGCTGGACGCTCTCGATGAACACGCTTCCGAGTCGGTCGGTCATATCGGCTGGCGGTGCCTTATAGGACTGTGAGTGGGTGGCTCCAGGCGGCAATGTGCGGGTGTTGTTGATTGAAGAAGGCGACCGCCTGGTCGCGTTGGCCGGTCAACGTTAGGGATGGAGGGGACAGGCGACTACCCTCAGGGGCTGGGTGAACGGGCTTCGATAGTTGAAGCTGGGATCCGCCCCACCGGTTGCGGTATCCGGGAAGAACATGGCGCCTACCGACTCCTCCGCTCAGCAAGCGAGTGACCTGTCGGCCGATCGCGACCTGCTGCGGCAGGTGGCGCTCGGCAGCGCGGAGGCCATGCGCGCGGTGTACGCGCGGTGTTCAGCGCGGGCGTTCGCCATCGCGGTCCGGTTGCTGCCCACGCGCGCGGACGCGGAAGAGGTGCTGCAGGAGGCCTTCCTGGACGTGTGGCGGCGTGCGCGGGAGTTCGATCCCTCGCGCGGCGGACTGGAGACGTGGGTCACGACCATCGCGCGCACGCGCTCCATCGACCGGCTGCGTTCGTTGGGGACGGTGTCGCGGATGGTGGAGGGCGTAGGCCAGCAGCCGCCCCCGGTGAGTGCGATGCCGCCGGCGCCGGATGCCTCCGCGTCCACGAAGCAGGAGCAGGCGCGGGTGCGCGAGGCGCTGACGCAGCTGCCGCCGGAGCAGCGCGAGGTGGTGATGCTCGCGTACTTCGAGGGCCTGTCGCAGAGCGAGATCTCCGAGCGCACGGGACACCCGCTGGGCACGGTGAAGACGCGGGCGCGGCTGGCGCTGGAGAAGCTGGCGGTGTTGTTGGAAGAGCACCCCACCGCGGCGTCCGGTTGAGCTGAGCAGGACATCCGTCCCGGTCCGCGGGGATGGGCGGTGGAGCAGGCCCGGGCCGTGTCTGCCTTGCCGCCGCCGCGGGTCACCCCAAACGTTGCGACTGTTTCGAGAACCCCAGGGAGGGGCGGACATGCGCAAGGTGAAGGATCCGGGTGTGGCGTTGATGAACGATCGCGAGATGAAGCTGGTGCTGGCCAGTGCGCCGCGAAACCTCATGGAGCTGTCGGAGCGCGAGCTCAAGGGGATGGTGAAGCGGGCGCGCGGGATGATGGACAAGTACACGCAGCGCTCGCACATGCTGCGGCGCGAGGCGTCCGGCAAGCGCGTCCCCACGCGCAGCCGCAAGGCGGAAGGGGACATGAACACCCGGCGCAAGGCGGCGCTGTTCCGCACGGCGCTGTCGCGCTTCGAGATGCAGCTGGGCCGGATGGAGCGCGCGGCGATGCGCAAGGCCCGGCCCGCGATGCGCAAGGCCCGCCCCGCGATGCGCAAGCGGCCGGTGGCGAGGAAGGCGACGCGTGCCACGCCCCTGCGCAAGAAGACCGCGATGGCGAAGCGGACGGCGCGGCCCGCGGGCTACGCGCGCCGGGGGCAGGTGAAGGGCGGGGCGCGCAAGGCGCAGGGCTTCTCGTCCATGAAGACGCAGGCGCACCGGGCCTCGCAGGGCCGCCGGACGCAGGCGCGCCGGGATGCGACGCGCTAGCGCTTCGTCACCGCGTCCGCCTCACGGGGGAGTGGGGCGGACGCGGAAGAGGGCCCGGCGATGGTAGAAGCCGGCCCATGCGGACCCAATGGATCATCGGCGGGGTGTTGGGGGTGGCGCTCGCCGTCGTGCCCCGCGTGCTCGCCCACTTCGAGCCCGGCGCCTATGAAGCGGCGCGCTCGTTCGTCCCCTCCAGCCCCCACTCAGCCTGGGGGCGGCATCAGCGGGCCGGTGAAGCCGACCTCCAGCCCTCCGTATTCGGACGGGGCCAGGGTCAACGTCCAGCCGTGCAGCTCCACGACGTTGTGCACGATGTGCAGGCCCAGGCCCTGGCCTTGAGGATCCCGGGTGCGGGCCGCGTTGCCCCGGAAGCGGCGCTCCAGGAGCCGTGAGCGCTCCTCTTCCGAAATGCCCGGTCCGTCGTCGATGACGCGCAGGTGGAAGGTCTGCTGGCGCGTCGTCTCCAGCACCACCGCCACGTGGCCGTCCAGGCGTCCGTAGCGGATGCCGTTGAGCACCACGTTGCTCACCGCCTGCTCCAGCAGCGTCTCGTCTCCCATCACCCAGGTGGGCTTCGCCGGCACGCCGCTCTCCAGCGCGATCCGCTGGGGCCTCGCGATGGGCTGGTGCCGGCCCAGCACCCGCGACACCAGCGCGTTCAGGTCCACCGGCGCGTGCTGCACCTGGGGGGCTCCGGCCTCCAGCCTCGCGGCCGCTCCCAGGTTGTGCACCAGCGAGGCCATGTAGTGTGCCTCGCTCATCGCGGAGTGCATCAGCGTGGGCTCCAGCGGCTCTCCCGCCCGGAGCCGCTGCTGCATCGCGGCCAGGTGGCCCTGCAGCACCGTCAGCGGCGTCATCACGTCGTGCGTGGTGTTGGCCAGGAAGTCGCGCAGCGTCTGCTCGCGCGCCTCCTGGTGCGCCATCTGGGCCTGGATCTCCGCCCGTGCTTCCTGGAAGGCCCTCGCCAGCTCCGCGATCTCGTCGTGGCCCCGCACCGTCACCGGCTGCTGGTAGTGGCTGCTGGAGGAGGCGCGCACCTCCTCGGTGAGCCGGCGAAGCCGCTGCATCACCGGCCCCAGCGCCACCACCATCGCGGACAACAGGATGAACGTGGGCACGCCCCAGATGTACAGCGGGGGCAGGCCCACCTCCGGTGAGTCCGAGGGCTCCACGCGCCGGGCCAGCACGTACTCGCACGGCCCGCCGTCCCAGGGCATGCGCAGGAGCAGGTCCTGCACCAGCGCTCCGTCCTGCTCCTTGGTGTAGCGGCGCACGCCGACACCATCCGCCAGCGCCCCTTCGCGCAGGTCGTCATCCAGCACCGGGGCCTGCGCATTGGCCGACACGAACTTGCCGTCGAACGGGAAGAGGCTCACCGGTGGCAACCGTCTTCCGAACGGACCCCGGTCGCCGGTGCGTCCCCGGGGCGGTCCATCGCTGCCCGGTTCCCGGGGCCCGGAGCCCGGTGCTTCACCCGGGGGCGGATCGTTGGGCGCGGCCGACGGGGGACCGTCTCCCAGATTGGGGACACCCTCGCGCTCCCACGGTGGACGCTGGGAGCGGGTGCGCACCATCCAGGTGTCGGGCGCGGACTCGCAGCGCTCGCGTCCACCGGATTGCATCTGCGACAGCACGGACGCGGCGATGACCTCGTCCGTCGTGCGACGCCGCACCGAGTGCTCCACCTGCACCAGCGCGAACACCGCGGGCACCGTCACCGCCACCGCTGTGAGCGCCAGGCGCAGTCGCAGCTTCACGCGTCCTCCCCGGGGACCAGCCGGTAGCCCACGCCCCACACTGTCTCCACGCACTTCACCGGGCCCAGCTTGCGCCGCAGCCGCGAGACGTGGACGTCCAGCGTGCGCTCCGTGCCTTCACGCTCTGGATCCAACACGTGCTCCACCAGCCACTGCCGCGTCACGGCCTCTTGCGGCCTGCGCGCCAGCGCCGCGAGCAGCTCGAACTCCACCCGCGTGAGCTCCACCGGACGCCCCTGCACCTGGACGGCGTGCGCCTGGAGGTCGATTCTCAGCGGGCCCACCTCCACCACCGCCTGCTCCTTCTGGAGGGTGGGGCGGCGCAGGCGTGCTCGCACGCGCTCCACCAGCTCCTCCGGCCAGAAGGGCTTGGTCATGTAGTCGTCCGCGCCCAGCTTCAGGGCGCGGACCTTGTCCAGCGTGTCGTTGCGCGCGCTCAGGATGAGCACCGGAACCTCCGAGAAGGTCCGCAGTGCCTTGAGCATGTCCAGGCCGTAGGTGCCGGGCAGCATCAGGTCCAACACCACGAGGCTCACGTCCGGAAGCTCGCCGGCCACCAGCATGCGGCCCTCGCGCCACCAGAGCGGTTCAAAACCCGCGCCCCTCAGGTGCCCGACGATCTGCGAACCCAGCGGATCGTCATCCTCCACCAGCAGGATGCGGTCACCCATGCGCCAGCGCTCCCTTCGGCCCGGGAGCCCCGGAGGCTTCCGGGGCTCCCACCCACCCTGGTTCACGGCGTCCCGGCGTCGAAGCCCGGCGGAGGACCGCCGAAGCCGCCGTCGCCCGGGGGCGGGCCCATGCCGCCGTCACCGAACGGCGGGGGACCGCCACCCCCGCCGCCACCGCCACCGCCGCCCGGGATGGCGCACTGCTCGTTGGCGAGCGAGGAGCGGATGATCAGCGTCTTGGAGGCCAGCATCGCGCCGTCCGCCATGCGCTGGGTCGCGAACAGGTAGTTGCCCACGCTCTCCGCGGAGACGACGTTGTCGTTCGCGTTGGTCGTGTCCCGGGCGCCGCGCGTGTTGTAGAGCGGCTGGTGGTTGACGATGTCGTCGTTGAGCGTGTCGTCGAAGAACAGCTGCGAGGTGACGAACTCCTGGCCGCCCACGCGCACGGTGAAGTGGATGTGGATGGTGCGGCTGCTGTACCAACCGGGGAAGCACGTGTCGAAGTCCGCCCGGCCGTTGGCGTCCGTGGTCTGCACGCCGCGGAACCACCGCGCCGCGCGGGCCACCGGGTCGCCGGAGGTGCAGAAGTCGCTGGCGTCCTCGCCGGAGTAGAGCCCTTCGGGCGCGGCGTGCCAGATGTCCACCGTGGCGTTCGGGATGGGCTTGCACGTCTCATCCACGATGAGGAACGCCAGCCGCACGGGCAGACCGTCGTGCCCTTCGCTGATGTCCTTGCGCTCCACCGTCGTCGCGTAGCAGGGGCCCAGCGTGGACTCGCAGGTGAGCGCGCACACGGTGCCGATGCCGGCGGCGAACGGATCCGGGTAGCTGGCCGCGGCCGTCATCGCCGCGGTGCCGCCGGTGGCCCACACGCCGGGGTCCGTGACGCCCGCGTCGGTGTCGGTGCCGCCGGTCGGGTCGTCCGTCTCGCTGCCACCGCAGGCGACGAGCAGCTTGCCCAGGGGAACCGCGGCCAGGGTCAGGCCGATGCCGCGCAGCATGCCTCGACGGGTGAGGGCCTTGGGGAGAAGGTCCTGAGGGGTTTCGCTCTTCATCCGGTGGGTTCCTCCGGGAGCTGGGGAGCCGGGAGCGGCGGGGGTGCCACTCACGGGACCCTCCGGGGCTGACCGGAGGGCGAACCGGGTTATCGCCAGAGAATCTTAAGCAACCCTTACGCGCGGGGACCGGCGCTCAGGAAAAGCGCACCACGAAGGCCGCGAGCAGGGGACCCGCCGCCTGGCCGTCCGCCGTCGAGCGCGGGCCTCCCTCGGAGAGCTTCGCGCCCAGCTCCTCCAGGGCGGGCTTCATCTCCTCGAAGGCGCGGGCCGCCGCGTCGGCGTTGTCGAAGAAGCGCGGATGCCGCAGCCACCCCGCGATGCCGCTGGTGATGGAGTGGAAGGAGCGCGCGTCATCCGCTTCGTAGGTGAGGCGCAGGTTGCCACCGCGATGGCCCTCGTCGCGCACCACGATGCCGCCCTGGCTGCCTTCGCCCCCCAGCGTCGAGCCCGACGCGTATTCGCTCCAGCCCGTGTCCTGGTCCATGCCTCCACCCTTAGCACCGCGCGCTCGCTCATGGGCGGAGTGTCGGGGAAGCGCCACGCCGTTCCGCGAGGCTCCGGACAGGAAGGGCGAGGGGTCGTGCACCCCGGGGTGCGCCCCTGTTGTCACCCCCCTTGCACCGCCCCAGTTTTGAGGTGGGCTTCAACGGGGGGCCGCCTTCATGTCCGTCGAACCGTTTCATTCACCACGTTACTCCGAGGAGGTTGTGCCCTTCCTCGCGGGCGACGGTCGCGCGCTGCACCTGGTGCACCTGCGCGGACAGGAGGAGTCGGCCAAGGGGCCGGTGGTGCTGGTGCATGGCGCGGGCGTACGCGGCAACATCTTCCGCGCGCCCGTGCGCCAGACGGTGGTGGATGCGCTCATCGACGATGGCTACGACGTGTGGCTGGAGAACTGGCGCGCGAGCATGGACGTGGAGCCCGGCGAATGGACGTTGGACCAGGCCGCCGTGCTGGACCACCCGCCCGCCATCCGCACCATCCTGGAAGAGACCGGGCATGACACCGTCAAGGCGGTCATCCACTGCCAGGGGTCCACCAGCTTCGCGATGGCCGCGGTGGCGGGCCTGCTGCCGGAGGTGGACGTCATCGTCAGCAACGCGGTGTCGCTGCATCCGGTGGTGCCGGCGTCCGCGAAGCTGAAGCTGCGCTACGCCGTCCCGCTGGTCTCCCAGTTGACGCCGTACCTGGATCCGCAGTGGGCCTTCGGCGGCCCCACGCGCACGGCCCGGGCGCTGACGCGCGTGGTGAAGGCGACGCATCACGAGTGCGACAACCTGGTCTGCCGCTGGACGAGCTTCACCTACGGCACGGGCTTCCCGGTGCTGTGGCGGCACGAGAACCTGAACGCCCGCACGCATGACTGGCTCCAGCACGAGTTCGGGCCGGTGCCCTTCAGCTTCTTCAAGCAGATGGAGGCGTGCGTGCGCGCGGGCCACCTGGTGCCGGTGGAGCACTTCACCGCGCTGCCGGAGGACCTGGGCGAGCGCGAGCCCCAGACGGACGCGCGCTTCGTCTTCCTGGCGGGCGAGGAGAACCGCTGCTTCCTCGCGGAGAGCCAGCGCCGCAGCTTCGAATACATGGATCGCTTCCAACCAGGCCGGCACGCGCTGCACGTGTTGCCCGGCTACGGCCACCTGGATGTCTTCATGGGCAAGTACGCGGCCCAGGACGTCTTCCCCCTCCTCCTCGCCGAGCTGGATCGCCCGGTGTGACGAAAGGCCTGCCATGTTCCTCCCCAGACGCATCCAGCGGCAGTCGGGTCGGTATTCGCGCGTGGATGACATCCCGTACGCGCTGCCGGTGAACTCGCAGGGGTCCCCGGCCCTGGTGGCCGCCTTCAAGGTGGATGCGCGGCGCGTGGCCGCGCTGCTGCCCGGCAATGAACTGCACCCGCTGCGCGTGTCCAGGGACAAGGGCGTGCTGCTCATCTCCGTCATCGACTACAAGAAGACGGACATCGGCGCGTACATCGAGTTCAGCATCGCGCTGGCGTGCACGCATGGGCGCAGGCCCGCGCCGCCGCTGCTGCCGCTGCTGTTCCCCAAGCGTTACGGTGTGGGGCAGTACGTGGTGGACCTGCCGGTCAACACGGAGGTGTCCGTGAAGGGCGGCAAGGGCATCTGGGGCATGCCCAAGCACCTGGCCCGCCTGGACTTCCGGATGGAGGACGGGTCGGTCAGCAGCCGCTACGCGGAAGGAGGCCAGGAGGCGGTGCGCGTGCGCATCGAACGGCCGGCGCACGCGTGGCTGCCCATCCGGACGTCGGCGGTGAACTACTGCGCGTTCCGCGGGATGCTGATGAAGTCCACCATCTACTTCCGGGGCCGGTTCGGCTTCCGGCTCGGGAGCAAGGCCTGGGCCACGCTGGAGTTGGGGGACCACCCGCGCGTGCAGGCGCTGCGGGACCTGAGCATCTCCCCGCGCGCGTTCTTCACCGGGTTCTTCCCGTCGTCGAGCGGCGTGCTGGATGACCACTTCGAGGCGTGGTTCCTCACCCAGCCCACGCTGCCCATGGACACGTATCCGGAAGGGCTGGAGAGCGTCGTGGACCTGGGACAGGACCAGACGCCGATGCCGCCTCCGGACGGGGCCCGGGTGTCGACGCGGAGCATCTCCGAAAGCACGCAGGGCGTCTGGCCATGAAGCGCGGCGAGCTTCTCCACCTGGCGAACGCGAGCCTGCTGTTCCTGTGCGTGTCCATGTACCTGGGCACGGGGTGGTCGCTCATCCTGTTCACGTTCCCCATCGCGCCCCAGCTCACGGTGGACAACTACTACCTCCAGTTCGTGCCGCAGGTGCAGGCCGCGACGCGCTTCTTCACCGGCATGACGATGGTGATGCTGCTGTCGGCGGTGGTGCTGGCGTGGCGGGAGCGGAGGTCCGCGCTGCGGTGGTATCCGTTGATGGTGCTGCTGGCCGTGGTGGTGGCCACGCTGCTCACGCGCATCTTCATCTTCCCGTACAACGACGAGATGGCGGCGGGCATCTCGTCGCCCGAGCGGCTGGCGGAGGTGCTGGGCGCGTGGATGCGGATGAACCGCGTCCGGGTGGGGCTGTGGACGGTCCAGTGGCTGTCCATGCTGGGCTACTTCGTGCACCGCGTGCTGCGCGCCGAGCATCCGGTGGGTGCCCGCTCGCCACGCTTCGGGCTGTCCCTCCCGCCGCGCCGGGAGGTCCACGCATGAGCCCGGGCCTGCCGCGGCGGCTGGAGCGCCTGTCCCGCACCCACGGGCGCGGATGGCGCTGGGCGCTCGCGGCGATCGGGTGGATCACCGTCGTGTCCGGCGTGGTGCAGATGTTCCTGCCCGGCACGGAGCTGCGCCTCATGCAGGCGGATGCGTCCGCCGCGCCCGCGCACTTCTTCCGCATCGTGGGGATGTTCATGGTGCTGTTCGGCGGCCTGCTGCTGCATGGCCTGCACGAGCCCCGCGCGAACCCCGCGGCCTTCCTGTGGTCGGGGCTCCAGAAGGTCGGGGCGTGCCTGATGGTGGCGGTGGCCATCGCGCGTGGACTGCTGTCGCCGGTGTCTCTGCTCGTGGCGGCGTTCGATGCCCTGTCGGCCGCGCTGGTGCTCGGGTTCTACGTGACGCTGCGCCAGCGCGAGCAGGTCATCTCCGTGCTCAAGCCGCCTTCGGAGGTGGAGCCGGGCGAGGACACCGGGTCCCGCTCGGTCACGCCCATCAAGCCCGGTGTGGAGTCATTCATGGGTTCACAGACGGCTTTCCAGGGGGAGGTTGCTGAACCCCGCCGCTCCCTGGTTCTGGCGGGGGGCGGCATGCGCGTGGCGTGGCAGTCGGGGGTGCTGCGCGCGCTGACGGACAAGGGGCTGACCTTCGCGCATGCGGACGGCACGTCGGGCGGCATCATCACCCTGGCGATGTGGCTGTCCGGCCTGTCTCCCGCCGAGATGTGCGAACGGTGGCGGACCCTGCGCGTGAAGGACTTCGTGTCCCTCATGCCGCTGGATGCGTACGCCCGCCCCTGGAAGCTGGAGGCGCTGGGCGACGCGGACGGCATCGTGGAGCGCGTCTTCCCGCACCTGGGCATCGACGTGGACGCCGTGCGCGCGAACCGCGAACGCGCGGGCACCTTCAACGTCTGTGACTTCGGCCGGAAGACCAACGAGGCCATCCCCCACACCGACGTGGACCGCGACCTGCTGGTGGCAGGCATCTCCCTGCCGCTCTTCATGCCCCCGGTGCCGAAGGACGGTCGGCTCTACCTGGACTCGGTGTGGATCCAGGATGCGAACGTGTTGGAGGCCGTGCGGCGCGGGGCGGACGAGGTGTGGGTCGTCTGGTGCATCGGCAACACGTCCGGCTACGGCAAGGGCTTCTTCCACCAGTACGTCAACATGATTGAGCTCAGCGCGAACGGTGCGCTCTTCGCCCAACTGGAGCAGGTGCGCGAGCTCAACGCGCGCATCCTCGCGGGCGAACACGTTCCGGGACACCCCCGGCCCATCGTCGTCCACCTCATCAAGCCGGAGCGGCCCCTGCCGTTGGATCCGGACTTCTACGCGGGACATGTCACCGCCGCGTCCCTCATCGACCAGGGCTACTCGGACGCCTGCCGCTACCTGCGCTCGGCGGACCCCCAGGGCCTGCCCCTCAACCCGGAGATCACGCAGATGACTGAATCCGCCCCTGAACTGACCTTCCGCGAGACCATGTCCGGTCCACTGGCCCTGGGCACCACCGACCCCGAGGCGGGAGCCCACGATGGTCGCTCCACGCTCTTCACCATGCACTGCACCATCAGCATCGACGACATGGACGCGTTCGTCCGCGACCCGTCCCACGCCGCCCGGCTGGTGGCCCACATCCAATATCGGCCGCTGGGGGACGACCTGCCCGTGCAGCAGGGGAGCTTCAACCTCTTCCGTCCCACCGACGACCCCACCACGCAGATCATGAGCTACGGCCTGAACTTCCAGGCCCACGACCGCGAGTACTACCTGGAGGGGACGAAGACCCTCCACGACGACGCGGGGCCGGACCTCTGGCGGGACACCACGCGCTTGTACTGCCACCTGCACGAAGGCACCGACGCGCGAGGCCCCGTGGTGGGCTCCGGCATCCTGGTGCTGAGCCTGCGGGAGCTGCTGCAACTGGTCACCAGCATGCGCTCCTCGCGCGAAGGCGTGGAGGGACTGCAGATCATCACCCGGTTCGGCAAGCTGTTCATGGGCGCGCTCTGGGACCTCTACTCGCTCCGGGCGCGGGGCGGCTCGGACGCGAAGGAGCTGCATGAAAACGAGGTCTGAACACTTCGACGTCGTCATCGTGGGTTCGGGTTTCGGCGGTTCGGTGATGGCGTGGCGCCTGGCGGAAGCGGGCCTGCGGGTGTGCGTGCTGGAGCGCGGCAAGGCGTACCCGCCCGGTTCGTTCCCCCGGAGTCCGCACGACATGCGCCGCAACTTCTGGGACCCGCGCCAGGGCCTGCACGGCCTCTTCAACCTGTGGTCCTTCAAGGGGCTGGGGGGCGTGGTGTCCTCGGGCCTGGGCGGTGGGTCGCTCATCTACGCCAACGTGCTCTTGCGCAAGGACGAGAAGACCTTCATCCACGAGGACCCGCGCGACGGGGGCTATGAGAACTGGCCCGTCACCCGCGAGGATCTGGAAGCGCACTACGACGCCGTGGAGCGGATGATGCGCGTGCAGCGCTACCCGCTGGAGCACGCGCCCTATGCCTCCACCGCGAAGACGCAGGCCATGCGGCTGGCCGCCCAGCGCCTGGGCCGCGCCGCGGACTGGCAGCTTCCTCCGCTGGCGGTGACGTTCGGGAACCCCGGCGAGGCACCCGTGCCGGGCGAGCCCATCCGCGAGGAGCATCCCAACCTCCACGGCCGCACGCGCACCACCTGTCACCTCTGCGGCGAGTGCGACATCGGCTGCAACACCGGCAGCAAGAACACGCTCGATTACACGTACCTCTCCGCGGCGAAGCGCGCCGGGGCGGAGCTGCGCACGCGCGCGGAGGTGACGGAGCTGTGGCCCGCCGACGGTGGGGGCTACGTCGTGCAGTACCTGGATCACCGCGACGTGACGGAGGAGACGCCGCGCGAGGGCCCCCAGTCGATGCAGCCGCGCACCACCGTGACGGCGGACCGGCTGGTGCTGGCGGCGGGCACGTTCGGCACCACGTACCTGCTCATGAAGAACCGGCGGCACTTCCCCGCGCTCAGCGACCAGTTGGGCTCGCGCTTCTGCGGCAACGGGGACCTGCTGGGCTTCATGCGGCAGTGCCGCGACACCAGCACAGGCAAGGCGCTGCCTCGCATCCTGGATGGCGGGCACGGGCCGGTCATCACCAGCGCGCTCCACTTCCGGGGCGCGGAGGAGGGCGGCACCGGACGGGGCTACTACATCGAGGACGCGGGCTTCCCGGAGTTCGTCAACTGGCTCTACGAGGGCGCGCACCAGGTGCCGTTGCTGAAGCGCGGCCTGCGGCTGGGCTGGCGCCTCGTGCGCGGCTGGACGGGCCACACGCGCGACTCGGATGTGAGCGAGGAGATCGCCGAGCTGTTGGGCGACTGCCTGGGCTCCGCGACGTCGCTGCCGCTGCTGGGCATGGGGCGCGACATCCCCACCGGGCACATGCGCCTGACGGAGGACGGGATGCTGGACATCGACTGGAGGCTGAGCGGGTCGAAGGCGTACTTCGACCGCGTGCGCCAGTCGATGGCGGACATCGCCACCGCGCTCGAAGGGAAGCTGGTGCAGAACCCGCTCAGCTACCTGAGCCGGGTCATCACCGTGCACCCGCTGGGCGGTTGTCCCATGGGGTCCGCGCCGGAGTCGGGCGTGGTGGACTCGACGGGGGAGGCGTTCGGGCACCCGGGCCTGTACGTGGCGGACGGCGCGATGATGCCGGGCCCCACCGGACCCAACCCCAGCCTCACCATCGCCGCGCTCGCGGACCGCTTCGCGGATCACCTCATTGACGCCCATCACCACGACGCGCCCGTCCACGGGTGGCGCAGGACGGAGGAGGAGGCATGGCCGTCCGCTCCACGGATGTGAGCCGGCATGTCGGCCCGCTCTCGCGCCCGCTTCCCGCCCGGCTCCGGGCGCGGCGCCACGCGCGGCGGGCCCCTCTCCGGGACACGCCTTCGGGCAAGCCAATGGTGGCCTGGTACGACCCCGGGGTGCTCGCGAAGACAGGCCTGAAGTCGCTGCTGTCGGAGACCATCGGACGGCAGGCGGACCGGCGGCTGCTGGACGCGGTGGCGCGGCCGCAACCGCTGGCGTTCGACTACTCGGAGGACGGTGACGGGAAGGCCCGCGAGGAGCTGTGGCTGGACTACGTCTCGGACCTGGGTGACGGCTGGGACTCCACCTACGCGGTGGCGTCCGCCGTGATGGCGCCGACGCTGGACGTGCGGGACGCGACGGGACAGGTGCACCACACCGAGGGCGGCGACGTGCTCGTGTTCGGTGGGGATGAGGTGTACCCGACCGCGAGCGTGGAGGAGTACCAGGCGCGCACGGTGGTGCCGTACGAGGACGCGCTGAACGACCGCCGCCACCGGCCGCACCTGTTCGCGGTGCCGGGCAATCACGACTGGTACGACGGGCTGGTGTCCTTCACGCGCCTGTTCTGCCAGGGCCGGCGCTCCAGGGGCTGGCAGACGCGGCAACAGCGCAGCTACTTCGCGCTGAAGCTGCCGCACGGTTGGTGGCTGTTGGGTACGGACATGCAACTGGAGTCCGACCTGGATGCGTCGCAGGTGGAGTTCTTCCGCAAGGTGGCCGCGCAGATGGGCTCCGATGACCGCGTCATCCTCTGCAACGCGGAGCCGGCGTGGATCAAACAGCAGGTGAAGCCTCACGCGGGGCGCGGCTTCCTGGACAACAACATCGACTTCCTGGAGCAGCGGATCCTGGGCAAGCGGGTGAGCGTGTTCCTGGCGGGGGACCTGCACCACTACCGCCGGCACGAGAACACGGAAGGGCGGCAGAAGATCGTCGCGGGTGGGGGAGGGGCCTTCCTGCATCCCACGCACCTGCCCCGGGTGGACACGCGTCCGGACGGCTTCGTGTTGAAGGAGTGCTTCCCGTCCCAGAAGACGTCCCGGGAGCTGACCTGGCGCAACCTGCTGTTCCCCGCCATCAACCCCTGGTTCGCCGCGTTCATGGGCTTCGTGTACGCGCTGCTGGGGTGGGGCGTGGCCGCGAACCTCAACGAAGGCGCCGTGTCCGCGCCACCCCTGCGCGAAGTCCTCAGCGCCGCGCTGCAGAGCACGGGTTCGTTGCTGGTCGCCGCGGGAACGCTGCTGGGCGCCATCGCCTTCGCGGACGACCGCAGAGGCAAGGCCTGGCAGAAGGTGTCCGGAGGCGTTCACGGGGCGGCGCACCTGGTCGTCGCGTTGCTGCTGACCTGGGGCGTGTCCTCCGTCGCCGCGCCCCTGGCGAGCGAGCTGCAATGGAGCCTGCGGCGCGACTTCCTGAGCGGCCTGCTGCTCTTTGGCGGGGGCGCGCTGGTGGGCCCCCTGGTGGTGGGCGTGTACCTGCTGCTGTCGCTCAACGTGTTCTCGTGTCACCCCAATGAGGCGTTCTCCTCGCTGGCCATTCCGGACTGGAAGAACTTCCTGCGGCTCCACTTCGACAGGGACGGGGAGCTGACGGTGTATCCGGTGGGCCTGCGCCGGGTGCCGCGCCGGTGGCAGCACGGCCATTCTCCAGAGGAGCCGGTCTGGGTGCCGGACCCGCGCGACCACCGGGCCACGCCCCCCGCGCTCATCGAGCCGCCCGTCGTCATCGGGCGCTCGAAGGCACCGCCGCTGACGTTGGACACCGGTCAATTGGCACCCGCCCTCGTGACGCAGGACGAACAGCCTCCGGCCGGCCCGGTTTGAGTGGCGCGAGCCGAAGTCCTACGCTGGGCGGTCATGAAGGCGATGCTCTTGTCCCTGCTGCTCCTCGGTGCCGCACCGCCCGGTGCCGCGCCGTCGTCCCTTCCTCCCGAAGCGCTGGGCGCGCCCCCGCTGGTGGATGCGTCGCCCACGGCGTGGGCCTGCACCATCGACACGCTGCGCGCGGGCAAGGAGTGCGTCTTCGAGGCGGAGCTGCCGCCTCCCGGCGCCCCCAACGCCGACGTGGAGCACGCCAACCTCCAGCTGCTCAAGGAGGCGTCGCGCGCCCTGTGCTCGGAGGCCATCAGCAACGCCCGGGACGGCGTGGCGGATGACAAGCTCGTCTCCGTCTGCGAGCGCAAGTACGCCACCGTGGTGGGCCGCTGCGGCCTGGATGGCAACTCACCGGTGGTGGATTCGAAGGGACGCTTCGCGCCCGCGGCCCGCGCCTGCTACCGGGCGCTGTCCACCGTGCTCCAGGACGTGCAGTTGATGGCCGCCGTGGCCTCCTCCTGCTGCGAGTGCGCCGCGCGCAGCCACTGCCCGGGCAACGGGGAGGCCTGCTACGCGGACGTGTCGCGCCAGCAGGCCGGGCCCGGCACGCTCGCGTGTCTGGACGAGCGCTGCCGTGACGCCTGTTCGATGATGCTGCCCCCGTCCGCGTCCATTCCCCGTCCGCCCCCGTCGCGCGCGAGCCAGGACACCGGCTCCGCGGCGCTGTAGCCCACCGTCCTTTTCGAAAGAGGCTCGCGCCATGCTCCGTTTCCCGATGCTGACCCTGCTGGGCGCGCTCGCCACCGGCTGCGGTGCCGCGCACTCGCATGTGAACCTGGAGGACCGCGCCCTCACGGACGCGCCGGCGCCCCAGCCGGCCCGGGTGCAGGCCAAGGCCCGGCCGCCCGCGGAGAACCCGCCGCCGTCGCCCCAGGATGCCCGCGCATTCACGGCCCGCTACCCCACGCCCGCCACCTGCGAGGGCGCGGCCCGCAGGCTCCAGGCGACGTCGCGCGACGACGCGTGGCTGGCGCTGAAGGTGTGTTCGGAGTCGCCCGCGTTCACGCAACTGGGCGCGGTGCTGGGCAGCGCGTGGGCCGAAGACCTGCGCGTGCGTCCGGACGCCGCCAACCTCATCGCCCGGGTGGTGGCCCACCGGGGTGGCAGCGTGGACGGCGAGTTGCGCCTGCTGCACTCGCGCAAGGTGCCCATCTTCTCGCTCGCGTCCGCCATCGCGCAGCCGGATACCTACCGGGGCCGCTACGTGCTCTTGCGCGCCCAGGTGGCGGATCAGCGCCTGGACGGTGAGCGTCCCACGGTGTGGCTGGTGGAGCAGGGCCTCCAGTCCGTGGGCTCGCAGCGCGAGGTGGGGGTGACGTACCACTC
>NZ_RAWD01000078.1:0-30854 GCF_003612065.1 Corallococcus sp. CA047B | reverse complement strand
CCGAGGCTGTGAATATCGCCCGTGGCGAGACGAGCCCCGCTGCTCGCGGCGCAGGCGGTACCCCCCTGGAGGGCGAAGGCGAAGCTGGTGGAGAGGCCGCGGGCGCTGCCGGGGCCGCGGGGGCCACCGGCGCATCCGCCGTGGGGCCCGGTTCGTCCGGAGGGGTGAAGGTGTCTTCGGGGGCCGGCACGGGCTTCGTGGCGGAGGGCCGCTTCTTCTTGGCGGCGCTCTTGCGCTTGGAGGCGGCGTCGGCAACGGGGGCGCTCAGCACGCAGGCGAGCGCGAAAGTCAGGGCAAGACGGGTCGAGTTCACGATGCCGGCGATGCTAGCCGACCGGCGGGGCGGAAGACCAATGCCTCGCCCGGGACGGGGGATGCCGTCCCGGGGTGGGCCCGGACTCCCGGTTTTTCAGACGTCGAGCTCCTGCACTTCGCCGGCCATCTCGGTGATGAACTTGTAACGCGCGGAGACGTCCTTGCCCATCAGGTCGTTGATGATGCGGTCCGTCTCCAGGGCGTTGTCGATGGTGACGCGCAGGCTGATGCGGTTCTTCGCATCGAGCGTCGTCTCCTTCAGCTCGTCGGCGGTCATCTCACCCAGACCCTTGAAGCGCATGATGTTGGGCTTGGCGTTGCCCCGGACCTTCTCGCGGATGATGCGGTCGCGGTCCGGTTCGTCCAGGGCCCAGTACGTCTCCTTGCCGATGTCCACCCGGTACAGCGGGGGCTGGGCGATGTGCACCGCGCCCGCCTCGATGAGGGGCCGCAGGTGGCGGTAGAAGAACGTGAGCAGCAGCGTGGCGATGTGGTGGCCGTCGCTGTCGGCGTCCATCAGCAGGAAGACGCGGCCGTAGCGCAGCTTCGTGATGTCGAAGTCCGCGCCGATGCCGCACCCCAGCGCGCTGACGATGTCCTGGAGCTCCTTGTTGGTGGCCACCTTGTCGGTGGACGCCTGCTCCGCGTTGAGCACCTTGCCGCGCAACGGGAGGATGGCCTGGGTGCGCCGGTCGCGGCCCTGCTTGGCGGAGCCGCCTGCGGAGTCACCTTCCACGATGAACAGCTCGCTGGACTGGGGGTCCGTGGACGAGCAGTCCGCCAGCTTCCCGGGCAGGTTGAGCCGGTGGCTCACCGCCGTCTTGCGGTTGATGGCGGCGGAGGCCGCGCGGGAGGCTTCACGCGCGCGGGCGGCCAGGATGATGCGCGCCAGCAGCGCTTCCGCGATGGACTTGTTGTCGTTGAGCCACTTCTCCAGGGCCGGCCGGACGGCGCCGTCCACCTGGGCCGTGGTCTCCGGGTTGTTGAGGCGGCCCTTCGTCTGGCCCTGGAACTGGGGCTCCACCACGTACACGGAAAGGATGGCGGTGATGCCCTCGCGGATGTCCTCCGCGGTGAGCGTCACGCCCTTGGGCGTCAGGTCGTGCGTGTCGATGTAGTTGCGCATCGCCTTGACGATGGCCGCCCTCAACCCCGCCTCGTGCGTGCCGCCCATGGCCGTGGGGATGCCGTTGACGTACGAGCGCACGTGCTCGTCCGTGGCCTCCGTCCATGCCAGCGCCACCTCCAGCCGGACCTCGTTGTCGCGCGCGTAGTAGAACGGCGTGCTGCCCGTGGGGACGATGGGCTTCTGCCGCTCCGACACGACCTTGGTGAGGTACTCGGCGATGCCGCCGTCGTGCTTGTACGTCACCGTGGTGTGGGGCGTGGCCGTCTCATCCTTCCAGATGACGGTCATGCCCTTGTGCAGGTAGCTCTTCGCCTCCAGCCGCTCGCGCACGGCCTCCGCGTCGAACTTCTGCTTCTCCCCGAAGATCTCCGCGTCGGGTTCGAAGGTGATCGACGTGCCGGTGCCGCGCGCGGGGCCCTCCACCTTGAGCGGACTGGTGGCCTTGCCGCGCGCGTAGGACTGCGCGTGGCGCTTGCCGTCGCGCTTGATCTCCACCAGCAGCTTGCTGGAGAGCGCGTTCACCACGGAGCTGCCCACGCCGTGCAGACCGCCGGAGTGGATGTAGTTGCCCTGCTCGAACTTGCCGCCCGAGTGCAGCGTCGTGAGGATGACCTCCAACGCGGGCTTCTTGTGCTTGGGCATCATGTCCACCGGGATGCCGCGCCCGTTGTCCACGACGGTGATGGATTTGGCGCCCTTGTGGAGCGTGACCTCGACGGTGGTGGCGTAGCCGTTGATGACCTCGTCCACCGAGTTGTCGAGGATCTCCCACAAGAGGTGGTGGTAGCCCGTGGTGTCGGTGCCACCGATGTACATGGCCGGGCGCTTGCGCACCGGCTCCAGGCCTTCCAGCACCTGGATGTCCGCGCCTGTGTAGCTTTCCTTCTTGGTCGCCATGGCGTTCCCGCTACTCCTTCTTCTCCGGCAGCGGCACGAAGGTGACGGGCCGCGCCACCTCCTTCACCGTGTCGCGCTTGGACATCTCGTGGCCCTTGCCGCCGCGCGCCGTCACCGTGAACTTCGCCGGTGACAGGTGCAGCTTGCGGCCCTTCTGCGTCTCGAACTCCAGCGTGGCGTCCTTCTGGTTGGCGGGCGCCGCGAGGAAGTCCACCACCCGGTCGCCCGGCTCCACCTTGATGACCTGGACGCCCTTGCCGGGGCCGGCCAGCTCATTGACCTCCGCCACCTTGCACACGAGCGCGCTCGTCTTCTCCGTGAGGACCGCGAGCAGGTCGCGGTCGCCCACCGGCTGCGTGCCGATGATTTCGTCGCCCTCGCCCGTCTTCGCGTAGCGGCGGCCGGCGCGCGTGGACACCTCCGTGTGCGGCGCGAGCAGCACGCGCATGCCCAGGCCCAGCCGCGTCACCGCCACCAGCTTCGCCGGCTGGGGCAGGCGCGGATCCAACGACAGGGCGCCCACCACGCGCTCGTTGTCGTCGAACTTGAACAGCTTCTGCACCGGGTCGCCGTAGCCGGTGGACGCCGGCACGTCGTTGAAGCGGGTGACGTAGGCGGTGCCCAGGTTGGTGAACAGCACCAGGTTCGTCTTCAGGCTGCCCGCGAGCACCGCCATCACCGCGTCGCCTTCACGCAGACGGGTGGTGGAGGGGTCCTTCACCTCGCGCACGCGCTTGATCCACCCGTCGCGGGTGATGACCACGTGGGCGTCCTCGTCCGCGATGAACGCCTCCGCGGAGAACTCCACCTCTTCCGAACCGGCGCCGCCAATGCGCGTGCGGCGCTTGTCGTTGTACGCCGCCTTCATGCCGGTGAGCTCGTCGCGGATGACGGCCCAGCGCTTCTTCACGTCCTTGAGGATGCCCTCGATGCGCTTGATCTCCGCGCGCTTCTCCTTGAGGTCCTTCTGGACGACCAGGATCTCCAGGCGCGCCAGCTTGTAGAGCTTCATCTCCAGGATGGCTTCGACCTGGATCTCATCCAGCTTGAAGCGGGTCATCAGCTTCTGGGCCGCGTCCTGCTTGCCCTCGGACTGGCGGATGATGCGGATCATCTCGTCCAGCGCGTCGTAGGCCTTCTCGAAGCCCTCGAGGATGTGGACGCGGCGCTTGAGCTCCGCCAGCTCGTGCTCGAAGCGCTTGGTGACGATCTCCAGGCGGAACTCCAGGAAGTACTGGAGGATGCTCTTGAGGTCGAGCCGCTTGGGCGTGCCGACGTCCGGGTTCTCCGACGGGACGAGGCAGGTGAGGTTCACGCCGAAGGTCGTCTGCAGGGGCGTGTGCTTGTAGAGGTACGCCATCACCAGCTCCGGGCTGGCGTCCTTCTTCAGCTCCAGGACGATGCGCACGTCCTTGGTGGACTCGTCGCGCACGTCGGTGATGAGCGGCAGCTTGCGCTCGCGCACCAGCTCGCCAATCTTCGCGACGAGGGTGGACTTGTTCACCGTGTACGGGATGGAGGTGACGACGATCATCTGGCCGCCGCGCTTGAGCTCCTCCAGCTTGTATTCGCCGCGGATGCGGACGCCGCCCTGGCCCGTCTCGTAGATCTCCCGCAGCTCCGGCTTGCTGTTGAGGATCTGCCCGCCGGTGGGGAAGTCCGGGCCCTTGATCCACTTGAGCAGGTCCTTGACCTGGAGCTCCGGGTTCTCGATGAGGGCCAACAGCGCGTCCACCAGCTCGCCCAGGTGGTGGGGCGGGATGTTGGTGGCCATGCCCACGGCGATGCCGGTGGTGCCGTTCATCAACAGCTGGGGCACGCGCGCGGGGATGACGACGGGCTCGTCCCGGGTGCCGTCGTAGTTGGGCCGGAAGCGGACCGTCTTGCTGTCCAGCTCACCCAGCAGCTCCGTGGCCAGCTTCTCCAGGCGGCACTCGGTGTAGCGGTAGGCGGCGGCGGAGTCGCCGTCGAGCGAGCCGAAGTTGCCGTGGCCGTCCACCAGCGGGTAGCGCAGGGAGAAGTCCTGGGCCATGCGGACCAGGGCGTCGTAGATGGCCGTGTCGCCGTGCGGGTGGTAGCGGCCCATGATGGCGCCGACGACCTGGGCGCACTTCTGGTACTTGGTGTCGAACGACAGGTTCAGGTCGTTCCACATCCCGTAGAGGATGCGGCGCTGCACCGGCTTGAGGCCGTCGCGCACGTCGGGCAGCGCGCGCGAGGTGATGACCGACAGGGCGTAGTTCAGGTAGCGGCGACGTGCTTCCTCGGCGAGGCCCGCCGGGATGCTGCCGTCACCACCGCCGGCGCCAGACGCGCCGCCGCCTCCCTTGCCTCCGCCCCCTGCCGGGCCTCCCTGCTTCTTGCGCGTCTTCGTATCGGCGTCTGCGAGCATGGTCATGAAATCCAGATGGGTTTTTCGGGTCCTCCCCCACCCATGACGCGGCGCACGGCCTGCCTGCGCGCCACGACCAGTCGGGTTGGACCATCAACGTCAGGTGGCCGGGACTACCATGGCCCCCTGACATTGAGAACGAATTCGGGAGGTTGCGTCGGCTCCAACGCGAGATTCCTGCACGTCCGTGCAGTCCTCTGCCTGCTTGAAACGCGCCGCCAACCCCTCGGAATTCCGAGGGGTGCGAGGACGCCGCAGGGCTGCCGGGCGGCTATCCGTTGTCGCCGGCGGCGGGCGTGCGGGGCTTCTTGGGATCGGCGTCCGGGGCGCGTCCCCAGTTGCCGCTGCCGTGCTTGAAGATCTGCACGCCCCGGCCGGAGCCGCTGCCGAGCATGCCGGGGATGGTGGCCTGGACGGCCTTGCCGCCGGGCGGGTGGTAGACGACGCGGACCTTGCGGGCGGAGGGCAGGAGGGCGCTGGTGGCGTCCACCAGCAGGTAGACGGTGGTGCCGTCCGTCTGGATGCGCTCGGGGTCCTGGCGGTTGTTGAGGTCGGCGAGCAGCTCGCCCCCGTCGGTGCTGCTGGCGTCGGTGCCCAACTGGCGCACCTTCACGCGGAGCATCAGCACGGGCGGGGCGTCCTGGCGCTTGTACTCACGCACGCCCTGGATGACGACGGCCAGGTCGGCGCCGTTCTCCGGGCCCTTGGTGGCCAGGTGGAGGCCGGACTGGGGGCTGGAGTCGGTGTCCAGGAAGAGGGTGACGTTGGCGCAGCGCTGCTTGCACTCCTCGCCGAACGGCAGCTTGTCGAACTTCAGCCGCATGGCGAAGTCGCTGCCCTGGGGCCCGATGGTGGCGTCCACGACGACGGGGCGCTCATCGTCGCCGGTGGGCTTGTAGCGGAAGGTCGACGAGGTCCCCCGGCCCGCGGCGGAGACGGTCGCGCTGGCGAGCAGCGAGCAGGCGAGCAGGGTGGGCAGGCGCTTCACGGAAGAGAGACCTCCTGGCGGGGCGGGCAACGCCGCGTCAAAAGAGGCATTCAACGGGAACAGGCCCAGGGCGGCAAGCCTTGGTCGTAGAGTGGTCGCTCGGAGGACAACCATGCCCACGCCGTACGTACGCCAGCTCAAGCTGGGACCGATGGACAACTTCGTCTACCTCGTGGGGCCCGCGGATGGCCCGGAGGTGGTGGTGGTGGATCCCGCCTGGGACGTGATGGAGATTGAAGCGGCGGTGGCCCAGGACGGCAAGCGGGTGGTGGGGGCGTTCGTGTCCCACTGCCACGGCGACCACATCAACGGCCTGGAGGAGCTGCTGTCGCGCCACGACGTGCCGGTGTACGCGCAGGAGGAGGAGATCGCCTTCTCCCGCGAGCTGCGCAAGTGGGGCGGCGACGCGCTGCGGCCGCTCAAGGCGGGGGATCCGGTGCCGGTGGGCAAGCGCACGTTCCAGGCGCTGCACACGCCCGGGCACACGCCGGGGTCGCACTGCCTGCTGGCGGAGGACGCGCTGGTGTCCGGGGACACGGTGTTCATCAATGGCTGTGGCCGGTGCGACCTGCCGGGCAGCAACCCGGAGGCGATGTACCGCTCGCTGTCGCAGGTGCTCCTGAAGGTGCCGGATTCGGCGCGGCTGTTCCCGGGACACGACTACGCGGACGTGCCGGTGGCCGGCATGGACGCCGTGCGCCAGAAGAACCCGTACTTCGCCTTCCCCGACATGGCGTCGTTCGTGGCGTTCCGGATGCGGCCGCGCAAGTGACGCGGGGTCAGGGCTGGATGGCGAGGATGCGCCAGCCCTGAACGTCGATGGCATAGGTCGCCCCCATGTCGAGGGCGATGGCCCGCTCTTCCGGGGTACAGGCGTCGGGATTGAAGAGGAAGCGCACGAACACGATGCCTTCCGGTCCTGGCGACGCCTGGACGTCGAAGGACTGGCGACGGTAGAGGCACTGCTCCGTGGGCGTCGCGCCCCGGTGCGGCTTGGAGCCAGGAGGGCGGAAGTCGTCCATCGCGAGCTGGATGGCCGTGGCCACGGTGCCGGACAGTTCCTGGAGTCCCGTGGCTGGAAGATCCGAGGGGAACTGGACGGTGGCGGCTTCCTCCGGGGGCGCATGGACCGGGCGGGGGGCGCGCTGGAAGAGCGCGCACGCGGGGAGCAGGACCACCGGCAGCAGCGCCGCGAGAACGCGTTTCAGGGAGTTCCTGCTCACTCGTTCACCGAGGTCACACGACCCGACGGCTTGTCTTCCGGCTGGATATACCCGGTCAGGACCCAGGTCCTGCCACGGCGCACGAAGACCTCGCCGGGACGGTCTTCGTGTCGATGCGGAACCAGCTTCATCACCGTGCAGGCCGTGTCGAACTGGATGCGGATGTCATAGAGCTGGAGACTGGAGCGCCGGTCGTCCTGGGAGAGTTCGGAAGGAGCCCAGGGGTGGCTGTGATAATCCGCCCAGGGCATGGGTCTTCCCCTGTCATCCATGACATGGAGCGGTGGCTGGCACCGCTTCCTCTTGGAAGGGCCCACCAGGACGGTGGGAGCCAGGGGCGAGGGCTGGCTTGCGTAGAACATCCCATCCTCCAGGGAGTAGATGACCCCGCAGTACTCCTGGCCATGGTCACGCCAGGTGGCGCGGGGGAGCTTCATGATCGCCGGGCAGAGCTGGTCGATGACGTCATCGATGTTCAGCGACGGCTCGATGTCGGCCCAGGGGCCGTCGACCCAGACCTGATTGCCCCTGAACCCATAGGGAACAGCCCCGGGCCCTTGCGGTGTGGATGAAGGGCCGGCGCATCCCAGGGCTCCCGCGAAAACAATCGCACGAAGTCCCATCCTGTCGTGCATCACACCCGCCGCGCGCGGGCCACGGGCGGCATGCGCATGCCGCCTCCGTCGCGGGGCTTCGCGTGCAGCGCCCAGTACGCGGACACGGCCAGCAGGCCCAGCGACAACAGCGTCCACAGCGCTGCCCACACGATGGACGGCACCCACGTCTCGCTCGCGAGAATCGCCGCGTCGCTCTGGGCCCGCACCGCGCTGTTCCACAAATCGTCGCGCAGGTCGAAGACGACGTAGAGCGCCGTGAACGCCGCGAGGAACAGGTTGAGCGCGTCCACCACCCCCGATGGCAGGAAGCGCGCGCCCAGCCCCATCGCCACCGCCATGCCCAGGCAGAACGCCAGCGTGAACAGGTCCCCCGCGTAGAAGAAGCCCATCACCCCCAGCCACACCGACGCCGCCCCCATCACCGCGCGGCCCAGCCGGAAGCGGAACGTGGCCAGCATCAACAGCGCCCCCGCCACCGCGCTGCCCAGGTAGCCCGCCGAGGACACCACGATGCGGTTGAACACCCCCGGCGGCAGCCGCGAGAAGCAACTGCCTCCCTCGTTCACCTGCAGGTGCACGCGGTCCACCGAACCGCCCACGAGCAGCGCGGCGATGGCATGCCCGCTCTCATGCATCATCACCACCAGCACCTTCACCGGCCACAGCACCGGCGAGTACCAGAAATACCAGGACGCCCCCACGAGCAGGACGAGCAGCGCCAGCCGACCGACATCCAGGGTTGCTCCGCTCGCCGTGCGCATCGCTGACTCCCTCGCCCCTGCCTGCCTGGACACCGCAACATCCAAGGGCGTTCCATCTTCCGCGAAAACGCCTTCCGCCGACACCGGAACGGTCGCGCCCAGGCACCGGACGGGGTAGGGAGGGGACACCATGAAGAAGACGCTCCTCCTCCTCTGTCTCGTGGCGGCCCCGGCCTTCGCCGGGGAAGGCAAGTGGACCCCCCAGCAGGTGCTGGAGCTCAGCCCCGCCTGGCTCAAGGCCCAGGGCCTGAAGCTTCCTCCCAACAAGCTGTGGGACCCCAAAAGGGGCACCGGCCTGCTGGCGGGCACGGTGAACACCGGCGGCTGCTCCGGGTCGTTCATCTCCGCCTCCGGCCTCATCATCACCAACCACCACTGCGCCTTCTCCATCATCCAGGAGCACAGCTCCCCCCAGCGCGACCTCATCACCGGCGGCTTCCTCGCGAAGAGCCCGTCCGAGGAGCTCCCGGGCAAGGGATCGCGCGTGCAGGTGCCGCGCGCCTTCACGGACGTGACGGCGCAGATCAACGCCGCGGTGCCCGCAGGTGCGGATGACCTGGCGCGCTACAAGGCCGTGGACCGCAAGCAGAAGGAGCTGGTCGCCGAGTGCGAGAAGCGCCCCGCCACCCGCTGCCAGGTCGCGACCTTCGACGGCGGCGTCAACTACACGCTGGTGGACGCGGTGGAATTGCAGGACGTGCGGCTCGTGTACGCGCCGCCCCGCGCGGTGGGCGAGTACGGCGGCGAGGAGGACAACTGGTCCTGGCCGCGCCACACCGGCGACTTCTCCATCATCCGCGCGTACACCGCGCCGGACGGGAGCTCCGCCACGTACAGCGACAAGAACGTGCCCTACAAGGCGGAGTTCTTCTTCCCGCTGTCCACCGAGGGTGTGAAGCCGGGCGACTTCGTGATGGTGCTGGGCTACCCGGGCATGACCTACCGCACGCTGCTCGCGGACGAGATGGCGGAGCGTCAGGCGCGCTACTACCCGCGCATCCGCGACGTGCTGGGCGAGGCCATCTCCCTGCTGGAGGCCGAGGGCGAGAAGGACCCCGCCGGGAAGATCGCCGTGGCCTCGCAGCTCAAGAGCCTGCACAACGTCTACAAGAACGCGGACGGCCAGCTCACCGGCATGCGGCGCGGCCAACTGGTGGAGAAGCAGCGCGCCGCCGAAACCTCCGTCGTCGCCTGGGCCCAGAAGGGCGGCGCGAAGTGGACCGACGCGCTCCAGGCCCGCGAGGAGCTGCTCACCGAACAGCAGGCGTCCGCGAAGACCTTCGAGCGCGACTTCCTGCTGGCCATGTCCGGCCGTCTGGCGTTGGGGCCCTCGCTCGCGACGAAGCTGGCCCGGCTGTCCACGGAGCGCGCGAAGCCGGACCTGGAGCGCCGCCCGGAGTACATGGACCGCGAGCTGCCGCGCATCAAGGACGGCCTGGAGCGCGCCCAGAAGAACGTCTTCATCGCCGCGGACAAGGCGCTCCTGCACGCGTTCGTGAAGCGCGCGCAGGCGCTCAAGCCGGACGAGCGCATCAGCGCCGTGGACACCCACTTCGGCAAGGCCTACGTGGAGAAGGACGTCACCGCGAAGATCGACGCGCTCTACGCGGGCACCAAGGTCCTCACGCTGGTGGAGCGCCTGAAGATGGCGGCCGAGACGCCGGCGCAGCTGGCCGCGCGCAAGGATCCGCTGCTCGCGTTCGGAATGGACCTGGCGAAGGACCAGGCGGCGCTGGAGGACACCCGCGACCGTCGCCAGGGCGCGGCGTCGCGGCTGCGGCCGGCGTGGCGCGCGGCGGTGATGGCGCAGGCGGGCAAGCCCATTGCCCCGGACGCCAACAGCACGCTGCGCGTGTCGTTCGGTAAGGTGCAGGGCTACACGCCGCGCGACGGCGCGGTGTACCTGCCGCAGACGACGCTGACGGGCATGCTCCAGAAGCACACCGGTGAGGAGCCCTTCAACGCGCCCCCCAAGGTGCGCGCCACCGCGGAGGCGAAGAAGTTCGGCCCGTGGGTGGACCCGAAGCTCAAGGACGTGCCGGTGGACTTCCTGTCGGACGCGGACACCACGGGCGGCAACTCCGGCAGCCCCACGGTGAACGGCAAGGGGGAGCTGGTGGGCGTGAACTTCGACCGCGTGTGGGAGAACGTCGCGAACGACTTCGGCTACAATCCGGACGTGGCCCGGAACGTCAACGTGGACGTGCGCTATCTGCTGTGGAACCTCGACCAGGTCGAGAACGCGGACGCGCTGCTGCGGGAGCTCAACATCCGCAAGAGCCCGCCCGTGGTGAAGGAGGCGCGCTGACATGTCGGACGCGGGAGAGGGGTCGCCAGCGCTTCCCACCTTCCGTCCCGAGGAACGGGTGTGCGGCAACTGCAAGCTGTGGAGTCCGCACTCCGTGGATCACCGGGGATGGGTGGGGCCGTGCCGCATGCACAACTCGCGCGGCATGTTCCCGCCCTCCGCCCCCATCTGTGACAAGTACGCGCCCAAGGGCTCCGCGGCCCCGCTTCCTGTCGCTCAGAGCAGCACGCGAGGCCGCACGGCTCGCAGCGTGGCGCCCGTGGTGGTGCGCCGGCGCGCGGACCCCAACGACGTGGTGGACCTGGAAGGGCTGAACATGACGCGCGAAGAGCTGATGGACATCTTCCGGGAGGCGTCCGGCATCAGTGAGCCGCCGCTCGCCGCCAAGTGGGAGGGCGGCACGGTGCGACTCGTGCCAGGCAACCCGGAGCTCCAGGCGAAGGACCTGCCCATCGACAACCTGTTCCACAAGGTCACGATGGTGCGCGACCGGCTGCGCGTGCTGGAGCAGAAGCTCAACGCCCACCCCAAGCTCTCCGAGGCGGAGAAGGTGGAGATGCAGAGCTACATCACCCGCGTGTACGGCTCGCTCACCAGCTTCAACGTCCTCTTCAAGGAGAAGACGGACCAGTTCGTCGGCAGCAAGGGCGACGAGTAGCGCTCACGGTCGCTGGCCGCGCTCCTCCATCACGGTGAGGGCGCGCTGGCGGCCCCGGTGCAGGGCGCTCTTCACCGTGCCCTCCGGGATGCGCAGCAGCCGGGCGATCTCCGCGGAGCCCAGGCCGCGCACCTCGCGCAGGTAGAGCACCTGCCGCTGCTGGGGGTTCACCTCCTCCAGCGCTTCGTGGAAGTGGCGCTGCATCTGTTCGCCCATGGCGTGCGCTTCCGGCGACACCGTCTCCTGGGGCGCGTGCGTCAGCCGCTCCCGGCGCCGGCGCGCGCGCAGCCAGTTGATGCTGCTGTTGACCATCACCCGGTGCAGCCACGTCGTCCACGTCGCCCGGCCGTCCAGTCCCGGCGGCTGGCGCGACAGCCGCAAGAACACGTCCTGCACCACGTCCTCCGCGTCATCGGTGTCCCCCACGATGCGCCGGGCGATGGCCAGGGCCCGGGGCCGGTGATGGGCGTACAGGTCATTCAGGGTGGGGAAGGGGAAGACGGCGGCGTGCGGGCCCATGGCGGACGGTCTCCTGTGTCTGCCTCCTGAAACGAATGGGCGCGCGAAAAGGGTCTATCGCCCCGGGGGGCAGGTGCGTGGAGGACTGCGTACCGTCTTCTCGGACTCCAGGGTGGGGCCCCGGGCCGTCCGTCCTCCCGGAGGCCCCACCGGACTCCATCCACGGGGCCGGGCCCCGGGGGCCCGCCAGGGCGGCGGGTGCGCAGGTTGCAGCCATGGCACGGACGGTGGAGATGGGATGCAGGAGGCCGTACATGCCCCGGCGTCGGGAGGGCAACGGCTTCGTGGACCTGCTCCTGGGGCGCCCGCTCACCAGCGCCCAGGCGATGCAGGAGAAGACGGGCGTCCTCACCGGCGTGGCCCTGCTGGGCCTGGATGCGCTGTCCTCCGCCGCGTACGGGCCGGAGGCCGCCCTCACCGTGCTGCGCCCCCTGGGGCCCGCGGGACCGTGGCTGCTGCTGCCCATCATGGCCGCCATCGTCGGACTGCTGATGGTGGTGGCGGGCTCCTACGCGCAGACCATCGCCGCGTACCCCAGCGGCGGCGGCGCGTACACCGTGGCGCGGGAGAACCTGGGGCAGGGCGCGGGGCTGCTGGCCGCCACGGCGTTGATGCTCGACTACATGCTCAACGTGGCCGTGGGCATCTCCGCCGGCACGGGCGCGCTGGTGTCCGCGTTCCCCTCGCTGCGGCCCCACGTGCTGCCCATCGCCCTGGGCATCCTGGCGCTGCTCACCCTGGTGAACCTGCGCGGCGTGAGCGAAGCGGGCGCGGTGTTCGTCGTGCCCACGTGGTTCTTCATCGGGTCGCTCACCCTGGTGCTGGTGGTGGGCCTGTACAAGCTGCTCATCGGTCAGGTGACGCCCATCCAGGCGCCGCCTCCGCTGGCGCTGCCCACCGCGTCCGTGGGCGCATGGCTCGTCATCCGCGCCTTCGCCAGTGGCTGCACGGCGATGACGGGCGTGGAGGCCATCAGCAACGCCGTGCCCATCTTCCGCGACCCGGCCATCCGCCGCGCGCGCCTCACGCTGGGCGTCATCGTGGGCATCCTCGTCACGATGCTGCTGGGCATCGCGCTCCTGTGCCGGGCCTACGGCGTGGGCGCGACGGTCCCCGGCTCCGCGGGCTACCAAACGGTGCTGTCCCAGCTCATCGCGGCGGTGATGGGGAGGGGCCTCTTCTACTACGTGGCGATGGCCGCCATCCTCTGTGTGCTCGCGCTGTCCGCGAACACCAGCTACGCGGGCTTCCCGCTCGTCTGCCAGGTGCTGGCGCGCGAGCGCTACCTGCCCCCGGGCTTCGCGCACCGGGGACGGAGGCTGGCCCTGTCCCGGGGCATCCTCACCCTGTCGGGGCTGGCGGCGCTGCTGCTCCTCGCGTGCCGGGGCATCACCGACCGGCTGATTCCCCTGTTCGCCATTGGCGCGCTGATGGCCTTCACGCTGTCGCAGGCGGGCATGGTGGTGCACTGGAACCGGCACCGGGGCGAGGGCTGGCAGTGGCGCCGCGCGCTCAACGGCTTCGGCGCGATGATGACGGCGCTCACCCTGGTCATCGTCGGCGTGTCCAAGTTCACGCACGGCGGCTGGGCCGCGTTCGTCATCGTCCCCCTGGGCATCCTGCTGCTGACGCGCGTCCACGCCGCCTATGTGCGCACGCGGCGGAACACGGAGCTGCGGCGGCCCGTGCAACTGGCCCCGGCGTCGCCGATGGTCGCCGTGCTGCCGGTGGATCGCTGGTCCCACGCGTCGGAGACGGCGCTGCGCTTCGCGCTGGAGCTCAGCGACGACGTGCGCGCGGTGCACATCTGCAGCGGGGACACGGACGAGAAGGAGCTGGACTCCCACTGGCAGCACTTCGTCCAGGGGCCGCTGATGGAGGCCGGCCGCAGGCCTCCGCCGCTGGTGCACGTGTCGTCACCGTACCGCGCGCTGGTGTGGCCGCTCTTGGACTACCTGGACTCGCTGCTCGCGGAGGCCCCGGGCCGCACCGTCGCCATCGTGCTGCCGGAGCTGCTGGAGGCGCGCTGGTACCGCGCCATGCTGTACGGCCGCCGCTCGGAGCTGATGCGCAGCGCGCTGCTGTTGTCCGGGGAGCGCAGGCTGGTGGTGGTCAGCGTGCCCTGGTACCTGCGCAGCGCCGGACAGCCGGCGCCGCACTCGGCCTGGACCGCGCCCGACGCGCATCCGTGAGGCAGGGAAGGGGGCGCCGGAAGCGGGGCGCCCCCCGGGGCGGGTGCTACTCCTGCTCGTCCTGCTTCGTCATGCCCCAGTCCTTCAGGCGCTTGAACAGCGTGGAGCGCGCGAGCCCCAGCTCCCGGGCCACGCGCTCGCGGTTGTTGTTGAAGCGGCGCAGCGCGGTTTCGATGATCTGCCGCTCCAGCTTCTCCAACATCTGCTCCAGCGTCATGCCCGGCGGCAGCTCCGGCACGGTGATGCCCGTCTCGCGGTTGACCTCCTGGTCGAAGGACAAATCCCCCGCGTCGATGGACGGCCCCTTGCGCAACAGCAGCGCGCGGTGCACCACGTTGCGAAGCTCGCGGATGTTTCCCGGCCACGCGTGCTGCTGGAGCCGCTCCAACGCGGGCTGGGTGAGGCGCACCGTCTGCCCGCGCGGGGCGAAGGTCCGCACGAAGTGCTCCGCAAGGCCGACGACGTCCCCCCGGCGGTTGCGCAGGGGCGGCAGGTGCAGCGGCACGACGCAGAGGCGGTAGTAGAGGTCCTCGCGGAAGCGGCCCTCGCGCGACGCCGCCAGCAGGTCGCGGTTGGTGGCCGCCACCACGCGCACGTCCACGTGGATGGGGCGGCTCGCGCCGACGCGCTTGATTTCACCGCTCTCCAGCGCGCGCAGCAGCTTCGCCTGGAGATCCAACGGCAGCTCGCCAATCTCATCCAGGAACAGCGTGCCGCCGTCCGCCTCCTCGAAGGCGCCCTTGCGCGCGCCCACGGAGCCGGTGAAGGCGCCCTTCTCGTGGCCGAACAGCTCGCTCTCAATCAGCTCCTTGGAGATGGCCGCGCAGTTGACCGGGATGAGCGGCCGGTTCGCGCGCGGCGAGCACGCGTGCAGCGCGTTCGCCACCAGCTCCTTGCCCGTGCCGGACTCGCCCAGGATGGTGACGGCCGCGGTGGACGGAGCCACGCGCTGGATGAGGTCCGTGAGCTGCCGCACCGACGGGTCCCCGCCGAGGATGCCGTGGAAGGACGGCGCTTCCTTCTTCGTGGCCGGCACCACCTCCAGGATGAGCTCCGCCTCGCCCACGCGCAGGCTGGTGGGCAGCGTCACCTCCGCCTCGAACAGGCGCACCGGGCCCAGCCACGTGCCGTTGGTGGAGCGCAGGTCCACGACGTGGAAGACGCCGTCCTGACGCGTCACCTTCAGGTGCTTGCCGGAGATGAACCGGTCCTGGAGCACCAGGTCGCAGCCCACGTCCTTGCCCACCGTGAAGCTGTCGCCGGTGAGCCGGTGCGCCGTCTCCGTGGTGCCCTGCTTCACGCGCACCTGCGCGGCCTGCCAGCGCTGCGCGTCCCGGCCCTGCACCGCCGTGGCGTTGCCCACGTCGGTGGCCAGGTCCGCGTCCTCGCTGGCGCCGTGCTTGCGGAACACCGCGCGCCACTGGCCCAGCTCCACGTCCGCGCCGTCGGGCAATTCGCCCTTCTCCACGAGCTTGCCGGCGACCTTCGTGCCCTTGCCGGACAGGTCCTCCACCCGGCACTGCTGGCCGTCCCACAGGAGGGCCACCTGCTGGCGGCTCACCTCCGGATCCGGAATGGCCACGTCGCTCGAGTCACCCCGACCGAGCACCAGCCGCGCCCGATCCACCGCCACCCGCAGCACTTCCTCGCCTCGACGGAAGAACACCAACTCCGGCATTCCGACCCCTCCCAGCGCCCCCGGCACCGGGAGCGACGGGCAGCGCTTTACACGGCGCGTGCACGGGCATCAACCGGGGCGGGGCGGACTTCAGGGACGGACGGGGGACGGGAGGGCTGCCTCCGCCGTCCCCCGCGTCGGGCGTGACTAGCGCTTGGGTCCGAAGCGCGGGCTGCTCACCATGCCGGTGAGCCGTCCGCCTCGGTAGCCCGGGTTGTCCCGGTCCTGCGGCAACATGTTCACCGCGATGGCCAGGGGCCCCAGCCGCTGCTGGAAGGCCTGCTCGAACTTCAGCCGCACGTCGAGCCCCAGCTCGCTGTACTCCAGCCGCTTGCCCAGCTTCACCGTGCCGGAGCCCGTGCCCTCCAGGTCCTCGCTCTTGAGATCCAACGTCTTCACCGTGCCCATGCCCTTGTCGAACTGGAGGTCGCCCTTCAGGTCACCCAGGAGCACGCGCGGCAGGTCCATGGGCATCGCGGGGCCGCCGCCCATGGGGATGGCCGCCTTGCCGCCCTTGATGGTGAGCCCCTGGGTGTCCAGGGCCACCGTGCCCGTCGCCTGCGACCAGTCCGCCGGCTGACCGCGCACGAGCGCGCCCGGCGCGGTGAGGGACACCCTCGCGTTGAGCAGGCCCTCCATGTCCACGCCGGTGTAGGCCGGCAGGTTGCCGGCGCCCGCCTGGAGGCCGCTCACGTCCACGTCCAGCGACGTGGCGCTCAGGCCGCCCACGGCGACGTGCACCGTGCCGCCCATGGCCTTGGCGTTCACCACCAGGCCGGGCGGGAAGAGCGCGGGACGCAGCGCCACGCTGTCGAAGGTGAGCGCCTCGCCCAGCTCCGCGGGGCCCAGGCCCCCGGCCTCGCCCCGGGCGAGCGCCGCCACGGACTCCGCGCCCAGCGGCGCGGGCGGCTTGCTCACGCGCACGTTGGTCGCGGTGACGCCGAACAGGCCGGGCCGCAGGCTCCCGATGCGCACCGCGAGCCCCTGGGCCGCGGCCTCCGTGACGATGCGCGTGCGGACCGCGTCGTACGGGAAGGTGAGCATCAGGCAGAGGATGAACGCCACCAGCGAGAACGCGGTGTAGCCGGCGATGAGCTTCCAGCGCGCGGTCTTGGATTCGGTGGCCATGGCTATTGCTTCATCCGGTAGGTGGCGACGGTGGTCCACGCCGTCAGGGTGTCCGTGGCAGGGCGGGGCTCCACGCGCAGGTACTTCACCTTCACGATGCCTGGGCCCGTCTCCACCGTGCGCAGGAAGTCCGTCAGCTTGCGCAGGTCCACGTCGGTGAACGTCAGCTCCACGGAGCTTTCGATGATCTTCCCGTCACCCACGCCCACGTCGCCCTTGGGCGACATGTTCGGCACGGTGAGGCCCGCGGCCGTGGCCTTGTCCTCGATGTACGTGATGAGTCGCACGTTGCTGCTGGTGAGCTGCTGCTCCACCGCCTGGCGCTCCTGCTGCGCGGCGCCGTAGCTGGTCGCCAGCGCCTGCACCTCCTGCAGCTTCGCCAGCTTGTCCTGCGTGCGCCGGCGGTAGCCCGACGCGCTGTTGGCGAAGCTGAAGAGGATGACGAAGAGGACGAACACCGCCACGGCCGAGCCGGCGATGGCCACGAGCTTGCGCTCGCGGTCGCTCAGCCGCTCGAACCACGTCTGGAGGGGTGCGAAGACTTCCTTGATCTTGCTCATGTCCGCCATGTCAGGTCTCCCCCCCCTGCGTCTCGCCGGGGCACTGCACCTGCACGTCCAGGCGGAAGGTCACCTTCTGCCCGTCACGCGTCTTCTTCACCTCGCCCTCCTTCACGTCCTTGAAGCACCGGTGGCCCTTCAAGGCGGCGGAGAGCGTGTCGATCTGCTTGGAGCTGTCCGTCTCCCCCTGGAGCATCACGCGGTCCAGGTCCACCTGGATGCGGTCGAACCGCACCGGCACCTCCGGGGGCACCCGCTGGGTGATCTCCGCCAGCAGGTTCACCGCCGACATGGAGGGCAGCGCCGCGGCCGGGCTCTCCACGCCCTTGAGCATGTTGATGGCGCGGTCGTAGTTCTGCTCGCACGTGCCCAGGATGCGCTGGGTCGTCTTGCACAGCACCGCGTCCACCTCCGCCTCGCGCCGCGCCAGCACCGTGTTGCGCACCACCCCGAAGGCGACGAGCAGGAGCAGCAGCGTCACGGCGAACGAGGCCAGCAGGCCCAGCCGGTCCTTCACGTAGTCGTAGCCGCCCTTGAAGGCGAACTCACCCCGGCGCAGGTTGAAGCGCGGCGCCTTCGCCCCGGCAGCGTTGCCGCGCATGGCGAGCGCGTACGCCTGCGCCGCGGCCGGCGCCTCCGAGGCGGAAATCTTCCCGGCCGCGTCCGCCGGCAGCGCCAGCACGCGCACCGGCAGGTTCAGGTCCTTGGACAGCTGCTCCGCCAGGCCCGGCAGGCGCGCGGTGCCGCCCGCCAGCACCACCGCGGTGACCTGGCGGCGGGTGCGCGCGGTGAAGGACTTGAAGGACGGCCGCAGCTCGCGCAGCACCGGCTGCAGGCCGCGCACGAAGGCGTTCGCGGCGCGCTCGGCGTCCGGGCCCTGCGCCGCGCTGGCCATCGCGCCGTGCGCTTCCTTCCACTGGTGCGCTTCCGGCTGCGTCGTCTGGAACTCCGTGGCCAGCGCCCGGGTCAGGTCGCGCCCGCCGCCGGAGAAGGTGCGCGCGAACTCCACGCCCTGGCCCGGACGGCCAATGGCCACCGACGTGCGCTCATGGCCGATGTCCACCACCGCGATGGTGCCGCCCTCGCCCACGCCCTCGAAGAGGCCGGGCGCCTGGACGAAGAGGTTCTGGTACGCGAGCGCCGGGTGGGTGATGACGCGCGGATCCAACTGGAGGCCGCCGAGCAGCGCCAGCAGCGACTGCAGCTCCTCCTTGCGCACCACGCCCACCAGCAGGTCCGCGGCCTTGTCCTTGCCGCCGGTGTCCTTCTGGCCGACCACCTGGTAGTCGTAGACGACCTCCGAGATGTCGAACGGAAGCTGGCTGCCCACTTCGAAGGGCAGCGTCGCCTCCACGCGCTTGGCGTCGGAGAAGGGCAGGCTCACCGCGTGCGTGGTGAGCGACGGGCCGGGCAGGGCGATGACGACCTGATCCACGTGCCCTTCGGGCATCTTCTGGAGCAGCTCCTCCACCGCGGCGCGCAGGGTGTCCGAGCGCTCGCCCTCCGGCGCGCGGCGCACCTCGGCGAAGGCCTGGGTGGTGTGGCTTTTCGTTCCGGAGTCCAGCACCACCCCCTTCACGGAGTGGCTGCCGAGGTCCAGGCCAAGAATGCGGGCCATGCTATTCCTCTCTGTAATACACGAGCTTGCCCAGCCCGTCGTCCAGGCGGATGACCGCGGTGAGCGTCTTCTGGACGCTGCCCGCTTCTCCCACGGACTTGATGGTGAATGTCTTGCTCTTGTCGCCCAGGTAGCGGTTCTGCGCGACGTTGCCCTTGATGGCCGGGTTGACCGCGATGCCCGCCTGCTCCACCACGCCCACGAAGTCCTGCACCGACATGCCGAAGAAGCTGAACATGCGCGCGGCGCGGATGCGGCTGATGAGCTCGTTGAGGAACACCGGGTCCGTCAGGCGCGGGTCCGGCCGGTTCGGATCCGCGGCGGACATGATGGCCAGCCCCAGCATGATGGGGTCGTCGGTGTTGATGTTCGGCTTGGAGTTGATGTCCGGGTACACCGTGAGCCGGTCGCGGAAGGCCGCCATGAAGCGGTCGTTGACGCCGTGGATGCGGTACAGCTCATCCAGGCTGTCGAAGCGCGCGTTCTTGACCTCATAGCGCGGCTCGTAGCGGCTGTACGCCGAACCCTCGTCCGCGAAGCCCGCGACGAAGGGGTTCGTGGGGTCCTTGGGGTTGAGCGCCGACTGCGTCGCGTCCTCATCCGCCCAGTCCTTCAGCGCGATGACGGCGTCCTGCGGCGTGGAGCGCACGTGGTTCGCGTCGTCCTGCTGCCAGAGGAATTCGAAGCGCTTGTCGCTCAGCATGTCCATCATGCGCGCGGCGGTGGCCTGCGCCTCCGCGCCGCCGGTGTTCAGGCGCATGACGTTGAGCTTCTCCTCCTCGTCGGTGATGGTCGCGAGGAAGCAGCCCTCGAAGCCGCCGAAGGACCGGCGCTGCATCTGCGACGCCATCTGCATGGCCGCGCCGCCTTCTTCCCCGTCATCCATCTGGAAGTTCGGATCTACCTCCACGGGGTCGTTCTCCAGCCGGCTGCGGGTGCCGCCGCCGCTGTCGTCCACCACCGTGGCGCCGTCGCTCTTCACCAGCCCCTTGAGCATGTGGCAGTCCACCCGGGCCAGCTTCCACAGCTGGATGTTGAGCGACTGCGGCTGGAACGCCGTACCGCCCGCGGCCGGGGGCTGCCCCCCCATGAACTGCGACAGGATGCTCGCCGGGTTGGGGATGGGCGTCTGGTCCACCTGCTTCTGGAAGCGCATCAAGAGCCGCCCCAGCGCCAGGCCCGAGCGGGCCATGTAGTAGGCGCGCACTTCATCGCGCTGGTTGGCCGCCAGTTGCAGGTCCACGCGGCTGTTGTACGCGAACTCCGTGGCCACCACCGTGAGCAGCGCGATGGAGACGATGGCGATGATGAGCGCTACGCCGCGCGAGCGCTTGTCGCGGCGCACGGCCTTCGTCGCCGGAGCGCCCGGGACGGGGGCCGGCGCCTGCCTGCGACGGCGGGACACCTGTCGGAAGAAGGAGGGGGCCATCAGTTGAACCTCGGCAGTTCCGTGTTGAGCACGATGCGCGTCTGCGTGGTGTAGCGCGCCTCCTTGCCCGACTCGTCCAGGGCGACGACGGTGATGCGCACGCGCGTGGGGAGGATGGCCTTCTTCTCCGTGCGCCGCGTGTCCCACTCGTCATCCCACTCCTTCTTCTCCGAATCCCAGTAGGCGAACTCCACGCTCTTGACGCCCTCGAAGAGCACGTCCGTGGAGCCGCCCCGGTCCATGCGCTCACCCACGTTGGGGTTTACCCGGCGCTTCAAATCCAACCGCTGGCGCGTGGCGCGCTCCGAGGAGTTCTCCACGAAGTACTCCACCACCGCCTGGTCGGACTCCTTCACGTCCGTGTACAGCCGCTGGTGCGAGAACGTGGTGAAGAGCAGCTTGTCGCGCTCGCCCACGAAGTTGGTGGGCCGGTCGTTCTGGTCGCGGAAGCGGCGCAGGTCGTAGCGGTCGCTCACGTAGGCGGAGCCGATTTCGCGCGCCATGCGGTTGAGCGACACGCGCACCATGCGGTAGCGCTCCGCCTCGCCCTCCACCACTTCCTTGGCGTTGATGCCCGTCTGGAAGGCCATGGCCACGACGGTGCCCATGAGCGCGGTGATGGAGACGGCCACCATCACCTCCATCAGCGTGAAGCCTCGGGAACGCCTTCTCATCGGATGGTCCCTCGGCCCGGCATGGGCAGGTTGGGGAAGCCCCCGCGGCCGCCGCCGAAGATGCCGCCCGGCGCGCGCGGGTTGATACCGCCCGTGCCGCCGCCCGGCTGTTGACCGCCGCCCCGGTTGAGTTCGTCCAGCAACTGCTGGCGGTTGCGCAGGGGCTGGCGCGTGTTCGGATCCAGCATGCTTCCGTTGGGCCCCGGGATGGGGTTCTCCACCACGCGGCCGGTGGCGTCCACCCACTGGTCCGAGGCGCCCGCCGTGCTGCCGCCCGCGGCGTTGGTCGTGGCGCCGCCGTTGCGGTCGCCGCCCGGCCCCAGCGACACGACGTGGGTCACCACGTCCACGCTCTCCACCTGGGTGCCTTCCTTCCAGTACACGGTGAGGTGCACCTCGCGCACCGCCTTGGTGAGCTGGTCCACCATCTGCGTGAACATGGGCTGCGCCATGCCCATCGCGGCCCCGCCCAGCGGGCTGGACGTGGTGCTGCCGGAAGCGCCGCCCTTGTCACCGCCGCCCGCGCCGCCGAAGAGGCCGGCCAGGCCCCCCAACGGGTCTCCGCTGTCTCCGCCCCCGCCCATGGGCAGGTTGAAGATGGCGCCAATGAGCTGATCCGGCGTCACGCCGTCCGTCTTGGGCGCGATGATGCGCGCGCGCCACTTGAACTGGGGCCAGCCGTCCTCGGAGAAGTCGCCGGACTGCTCGTCGTCGTCCACGTCGAAGCCGTCGTCGTAGAGCTTCTGTTCCAGGTCCGTCATCTTCGAGCGGGCCAGGAGCGACGCGACGGTGAGCCGCTTGGTGTAGACGTGGTTGGAGACCGCGCCCGCGTTGAGGTCGAAGATGGCCATCAGCGCCACGCTCAGGATGGCCATGGCGACCATCGTCTCCAGCAGGGTGAAGCCCCCCTTGCGTCGAGTCGGATGTCTCATGAGCGGGGCACCTCCAGCGCCTCGGATGCGATGTTCACCTTGCCCGTCAGGGGTGACACGTCCAGCGTCCACGCGTTGTCGCCCTGGCGCAGGAACACCATGGCCTTCTCCGTGTACCCCTGCGGGAAGAAGTAGAGGTAGGCGACGCCGCTCTCCACCGGTTCACGCTGTTGCCGCGTCCACACCGACACGGCCACACCCGCCGGCAGCTCGCGCGGGGAAATCTCCTCCGCGGTGTACGCGGAGAAGGTGGACTGGGACTCGATGCGCGTCTTCTCCTGCTCCATCAGCTCCTGCGCGGACGGTGACGAATTGTCCGAGCGCGTGTAGTTCTTGCGCTCATCCTGTCCACCGCCGCTGCGCGCCGCCTTCTCCCGGTCGCGCTCGTCCTGGCGGAGCGCGTTGTCCCGGTCGCGCGCGGTGGTGATGCCGCCCGCGGCGCATTCCGCGTGGTACTTCGTGGGCTCCTCGCGCTTCGGGTCCGGGATTTCGAACACCAGC
The DNA here is from genome assembly GCF_003612065.1 of Corallococcus sp. CA047B. Taxonomy (NCBI): domain Bacteria; kingdom Pseudomonadati; phylum Myxococcota; class Myxococcia; order Myxococcales; family Myxococcaceae; genus Corallococcus; species Corallococcus sp. CA047B. The sequence goes on along the minus strand of NZ_RAWD01000078.1, from coordinate 8,335 downwards.
CGGCACGTCTTGCCGCTGAGCGCCGCCGAGTCGTAGAGCGACCGGATGACGCCCGCCAGCTCCGTCGCGCTGCCCTTCGCCTTGGCGCCCGTGAGCGCGCCGATGCCCACCGTCACCGCGGCGAACAGCACCGCCGCGATGGCGATGGCGATGGAGATCTCAATCAGCGTGAGGCCGCGGGGCGCACCCCGGCGGCGGGCAGGACGAGGGGACATGGCGGACGTCATGGCTGCACCCCCTGTGCCACGATGCCGCCGCTGAAGAGGTCCGCGGCGTCGCCGGTGCCGCCCGGCTTTCCGTCGGAGCCCAGGGACAGCACGGCGCCCGTCTTGCCGGCCATGCGGTAGAGGTACGGGCGGCCCCACGGGTCGATGGGCGGCCCATCCAGCACCTTGGAGGCGATGAGCGGGGTGAAGCCCTCCTCCTGGGAGGGGAAGAAACCCATCAGCCGGTGGTGGGCCTTGAAGAAGCCCTCCAGGCGGCGGATCTGCTCGCGCGCCTGGCGCTGCGTGGGCGTGAGGGTGTTGTCCTCGGTGGCCCACACCAGCGCGAACGCGAGCAGGGTGGCGACGCCAAACACGCCCAGCAGCAGCAGGCGGCCCAGGCGGGAGGACGCAGCGCGGGCCTTGGGGGCGGGCGCGCCAGGAACGGGACGCGCCTCACGCGCGGACGTCGGTGAGGAAGTGTGCTCGGGAGTCATCTCGGGCATTCCTACGACAACACGCGGGAGGCGCGGCTTTGCTTCAGGAAGAAACGGACGCCTACGGCTTGGGCCCCGTGTCCTTGGAGGAGATGTCGGCGTCGGAGCCCTCGCCGCCCGGGTTGCCGTCAGCGCCGTAGCTGGTGATGACCGGCTTGCCGCCCTCGTTCATGTACACGTACTCCTTGCCCCAGGGGTCCGTGGGCATGCGCTCCAGGTTCTGGGTGTCCACCAGCGCCTTGAGGCCCGTGGCGGTGTCCGGGTAGGAGCCCTTCTTCGTGTAGTAGAGCTTCATCGCGCTCTGGATGTTCCGGATGTCCAGGCGGGCGGTGTCCTGCTTGGCCTCTTCCAGCTTCGGGATGACGGCCACGCCCACCGCCGCCGCGATGAGCCCGAGGATGGTGATGACCACCATGATCTCGATGAGGGTCATGCCGCGGTTGCGGCGGCGCTGCTGCTTCTTCGCGTTCGTCGTCGTCATGTCTTCACTCACCTTCGGGTGACTGACTTTCTGGCAGGCCACCCGGCCTGGGGTGTGTCGGGATGTCAGGGGCGCTTCAGGGAGGGCCGTGGTGCCCGGAGGCCGTAGGCGGCTCCCGGTGGGCATACAGCGAGGCTCCCACCGTCGCCAGCGTGGCGGCCAGGGCAATCAGCCCCACCAGCGTCGCGCGTTGGATCCACCGGTCGAGCGTGTCGTTCATCATGGGCTCGGGCTCTCCGCCTCCTAATGGATGGCCGTGTTCACCTGCAGAATCGGCATCAGGATGGAGAGCGCTACGAATGCAATCATCACGCCCATCACCACGATGAGCAGGGGCTCCAGGAGGCTGGTGAGCGCACCGATGCGCACGTTCACCTGCGTCTCGTAGGAGTCCGCCACGGAGAGGAGCATGTCCTCCAACTGGCCGGATTTCTCACCGATGGCGACCATGTGGTACACGAGCGGCGGAAACTGGCCGGACCGCTTGAGGGGCGTGGCGATGCTTTCGCCCTCGCGGATGGACTCGCGGGCGTTCTCCACCGCGTCCGCCAGCACCGAGTTCGTCATCACCGCCTTGACGATGTCCAGCGCGGCCAGCATGGGCACGCCGCTCTTGAGCAGCGTGGACAGCGTGCGCGCGAAGCGGGAGATGGCCAAGAGGCGCACGAGGCTGCCGAAGATGGGGGCCTTGAGCGTGAAGCGGTCCCACTTGGGCTTGCCCTTGGGGCTCTTCGTCCAGCGCATGAAGAAGATGAAGCCCGCCACGAGGGACGGAATCACCAGGAACCACCACGCCTGCATGAAGTTGGACGCGCCAATGAGGATGCGCGTGTTCAGGGGCAGGGTGGCCTTCATCGTCTCGAAGATCTTCGTCACCTTCGGCACGACGAACACCATCAGCAGCACCAGGATGCCGCCGCCCACCAGCAGCATGATGGCGGGGTAGAGCATGGTGCCGATGATCTTCTGCTGCAGCTTGGCCTGGTTCTCCGTGAAGTCCGCCAGCCGCAGGAGCACCGCGTCCAGCGCGCCGGAGGCCTCACCCGCGCGCACCATGTTGATGTAGATGCTGGGGAAGATCTTGGGGTGCTGGCTGAACGCGTCCGCCAGGGACGAGCCTTCGTTCACGCGCTGCTTGATGTCGGAGAGGGCGCGCTTCAAGCGCTCCTTCTCTGCCTGGTCCACCAGCGCGTTGAGTGAATCCACGATGGTGACGCCCGCGCCCAGCAGGGTCGCGAGCTGGCGGGTGAGGATGGCGACGTCCTCCGTGCTGACGCGTCCGCCGGCCAGCTTGCGCAGGTCCACGTCGCGCGCCACGAGCGACGCGTTGGCGCCCTTGGACACGCCCACGCGGCTGCCCTCCGCCTGCCCGAGCACGTCGGTCAGGAAGATGCCGTCCGCGCGCAGCTTGGAGCGCAGCGTCTTGGGCGAGTCCGCCTCCAGCAAGCCCTTCTTCTGCTTGCCGTGGGAGTCGAGGCCTCTGTATTCGAAGACGGGCATGGCGGACTAGATGTCCTCCTGCGTGATGCTCAGGACTTCAGCGATGGTCGTCTCGCCCAGGGCGATCTTCCGTACGCCGTCATCCAGGAGCGTGATCATGCCCTTGGCGAGCGCGGACTTCTTGATGGTGGAGGCGTCCACGTTCTTGAGCACCAGCTGGCGCACGTCGTCGTCCACGAAGAGGAACTCGTAGATGCCGGAGCGACCGCGGTAGCCGTTGCGGTTGCACGACGGGCAGCCCACCGCCTTGTAGATGCGGTCGGTGTTGAAGCGCTCCTTGAAGCTCTTGAACGTGAAGCCCAGCTCCTTCAGGTCCGCGTCCGTGGGCGTGTAGGGCGCGCGGCAGTCCGGGCACACCCGGCGCACGAGGCGCTGGGCGAGGATGCCGGTGAGCGACGAGGCCACGAGGAAGGGCTGCACGCCCATGTCCACCAGACGGGTGACGGCGCCGGCCGCGTCGTTGGTGTGGACGGTGGAGAGCACCAGGTGGCCCGTGAGCGAGGCCTGGATGGCGATCTCCGCCGTCTCCTTGTCGCGGATTTCACCGACCATGATGACGTCCGGGTCCTGGCGCAGGAAGGAGCGCAGGCCTTGTGCGAACGTCAGGCCGATCTTCGGGGCAATGGCCATCTGGCCAATGCCCTTGAGCTGGTATTCGACCGGGTCCTCGACGGTGAGGATGTTGAGGTCGGACGTGTTGATCTTGGAGAGCGCGCCGTAGAGCGTGGTCGTCTTGCCGGAGCCCGTGGGGCCCGTCACCAGCACGATGCCGTGCGAGCGCTTGATGACCGACTGCATGGACTCCAGCACCTGCTGGCTCATGCCGATTTCGGCCAGGTCCAGCAGCGTCGCCGTCTTGTCCAACAGACGCATGACGATGCGCTCGCCGAAGGACGTGGGCGTGGTGGACAGACGGATGTCGATGTCGCGACCGGCCAGCTTGATGCGGATGCGGCCGTCCTGCGGCAGGCGCTTCTCCGCGATGTTGAGCTGCCCCATCACCTTCACGCGCGCGATGATGGAGTTCTGGTAGCGCTTGGGCGGCTTGATGACTTCCTGGAGCACGCCGTCGATGCGGAAGCGCACCAGCAGCTCGCGCTCCATGGGCTCGATGTGGATATCGCTCGCGCGCTCCTTGGCGGCGCGGAAGAGCACGGAGTTGACGAGCCGGATGACCGGGGCCTCGTCGTCCGCGTCCAGGAGGTCCTTGGGCTCCTCCAGCTCGTGCGCCAGGGAGTCCAGGTCCTCCGTGGTCTCCATCTCGTCCACGAGGTCCTCGGTCTCGTTGACCGAGCGGTCGTACACGCTGTTGATGGCGTCCACGATGGTGGAGGCCAGCGCGATGCGGGGCTGGATGCTCTGGCCCAGGAGCAGCCGCGCGTGGTCCAGCGCGGTGGTGTCCAGCGGATCCGCGACCGCGAGGACGACCTCGTCGCCTTCCAGGGACAGGGGCAACAGCTGCGTCTGGCGGGCGAAGTTGATGGGGATGCGCTTGACGAGGTCCGCGTCCACCTCCTCCGCGAAGATGCGCTGGAGGTAGGGCAGGTCCAGCTGGTGGCCGAGCGCTCGCGCCACGTCTTCGTCGGTGACCGCCTTCATGCCCACCAGGATTTCGCCCAGCCGGCCGCCCTTCTCCTGCTGCGCGGCGAGCGCCTCCTGGATCTTCTCCGGGGTGAGGGCGGGCACGAGCGCGCGGAGGATCTCCCCGAGCGGCCGGCCACACAGGTACGCCTGTCCGTGGGCGACGACCTGGGTGGAGTCGTTGCGGCCGCCCACCCCGTCGGTGGACGCGTCAGCGGCTTGGAGGGTCGTGGGGTCGGCGGTCAGGTTCATGGAGTCATTCCCCATTTCCCGGCTGGATGCGCAGCCGGTCGGCGTCGGCGTCCGGAGCGGGCGCGATCACCTCGGGTTGCGGGGCCGGTTCAGTGGGCACTGATCTCTCTGAACCCTCCGGCGCCGCCTCTAAATTTCGCGGCGCCTGGTCGCCCTCGGGGGCGGTGCCGTTCGGCGAAGCAGGCGCTTCGCTGGCGGGCTGACCCGCGGGCCGGCCACCGGGCTGGGGAGACGCCGGGGCGCCGGGGGCGGGGCTGCCGGCCGGGCGGATGACGCGCTCGTTGGTGGTACCGGGACCACCGTTCTCCACGCGCTGCTCCTCCTTGATGACGGACTGGTTCATGCGCGACAGGGGGCCGGGCTTGCGGCTGAAGTCCACCGCCACGTCGTAGCCGGGCACCTGGCCGTAGAACTGCTCCACGAACTGCTGACGCTCCTTCATCTTGCGCTCGAAGATGCGCCGGAAGTCCTCCTGGCCGCGGATGATGTAGGGCGTGAGGAAGAGCAGCAGGTTCGTCTTCGTCTTGCGGCGCGTGGTGTCGCGGAACAGGTGGCCCAAGAGCGGGATGTCACCCAGCACCGGCACCTTGGAGACGGACTCCAGGGTGCGGTCCTGCATGATGCCGCCGATGACGACCGTCTCCATGTCCTTGGCGATGACCGTCGTCTTCGCGCTGCGCTTCGACGTGGTGGGGCCGAGCACCGGATCCGACGAGGCGATCTCCTCCGTCTGCTCCGTGATGACGAGGCGGATGTAGTCGCTCTCGTTGATCTGCGGCTTCACGGTGAGCTTCAGCTCCACGTTCTGGCGGGTGATGGGCGCGTACAGCGAACCCAGACCGCCCAGCGAACCCAGCAAGGACGGGGTGATGCCGCCGGTGGTGCCGCCGCCCGTCACCGCGCCGCCCAGGCTGGACGGGGAGAAGCCGGACTGGAAGGGCACGTTCTGGCCCACCGTGATTTCGGCCTCCTCGTTGTCGCTGGTGAGCAGGTGCGGCGTGGACAGCACGTTCACGTCGGAGGACTGCTGCATGGCGTTGAGCACCACGCCGAAGGCCGGGATGTCGATGCCCAGGTTCTTGAGCTCCGGCAGGACGGGTCCCTGGATGCCGGCGAGGAAGCCGCCCATGCTGGCCAGGTTCGCCAGCGAGAAGGACGGGGGCACGCCGCCGCCGGCGTAGTTGGTGCCGAGGATGCCGGGGATGGCGCCGTCGTCCGTCTTCAGGCTGAAGCCCTGGTGGAAGTTGATGCCGAACTCGCTGTTGCGGTCCAGGTTCACTTCCATGATGACCGCCTCCACGAACACCTGGCGGCGCGGCTGATCCAACTGCTGGATGATCTTGACGATGTTCTTGTAGTCGGACGGGCTGGCGACGATGACGAGGGAGTTGGTGCCCTTGTCCGCGGAGATCTTCACCTCGCCGCTGAACAGCTCCGCGGCCTGGGTGGTCGTCGCGCGCGGGATGCCCTGGGGCTGCTGCACCACGGGGCCGCGCTGCGGGCGGTTGGCGGTGCCCTGCGCGAGCGACTGCAGGGTGCTGGCCAGCTCCTCCGAGTTGGCGTTCTCCAGCGGGTAGACCTGGATCTTGTTGCCCGTCTCCGACGGGATGTCGACTTCCTTGACGATGTCCTGGATGCGGCTGAACGCGGCGGGGCTGGCCACGATGATGAGCTTGTTGGTGCGCTCGTCCGGGATGATCTGCGACAGCGTCACCGCGCCGCCGGTGTCGGTGCCGGCGCCCGGGGCGACGCCGCCCTCGCCGGGGGGCTGGCCGGGGGCGCCCTGCGGGAAGCTGCCGGGGCGCTGGCCGGGGCGCGCGCCGCTCTTGGCTTCAAAGAGCTTCTGGACGGTGTTCGCGACGTCCTGGGCGGTGGCGTACTGCACCTGGATGACGCGCATCTCATCGCTGGAGGAGCGGCTGTCCAGCTGGTTGATGAGGCGCTCCAGGCGGTGGATGTTGGAGCCCACGTCGTTGACGATGATGGTGTCCGGCGGGTACGGGATGGTGTCGCCGTCCTTGGACACCAGCTGCTGGAGCACGCCGCGCAGGGGCTCCACTTCCACGTACTTGATCTTGAACAGCTTGGTGATCATCTGCTCGTTCGTGGTGTACGGCGTCGACTCGTCCACGATCGTCGGGATGGGGTTCTGCTTCGCGGAGCGCTTGTCCACGATCTTCAGGAAGCGGCCGTACGGGTAGACGGCGAGCCCGTTGGCGTCCAGCGCGGCCAGGAACGCGGAGTAGAACGAGTCCGCGTCCACCTCCACGCGGCCGTTCTCCGGACCGATGATGGAGATCTTCCCGCGCACGTTCTCCGGGAGGATGAACGTGCGGCAGGTGGCGTCCGACACGGTCTGGACGAGCTTCTCGATGTCCACCTTGTCGAAGTAGATGCCGTAGCGCGCGCGGCGCCGGGCCTCTTCACACGAGGGCGTCTGGCGCGGACCCTGGTTCTCCTCCGGGGCGGCGGCGGCCGTGCCCGTGGCGCGGGCCGGCGGGGTGGTCCCCTGCGGGGTGATGGTGCGGTCGCGGTCCCGGTCGCGGTCAGGGGCGGCGGGAGTCGTACCGGGCTGCGACGGACGGCGCTGGGCCCACGCGGGCACGGAGAGCGCGAGGCACAGACAGAGCATCCAGGACGGGAGCGTCGTCTTCATGGAGGAGCGGGCGCTGACGGGGTGTTTAACGGACGTTGTAGGATTTGCGGATCGGCGCTCCGTTGCGCTCGATCTCGATCTCGATACGAGAGGAGTCCTTCAGCTTCGAGTAGACCTCCAGCGCCTTCTCGGGGCTGTTCAGGTCGAAGCCGTTGATGCGACGGATGACGTCACCGTTCTGGACGCCGATCTTCGAATAGATGGAGTCCGGGCGGATGGAGAACAGCTTGAAGCCCACCGCCTGACCATCCTTGAAGGCGGGCACGATGCGCGCCTGCATGGCCACGTCGTTGAGGTTGCTCAACGTCTTGTCGATCTCCGCCTTGGGGACTTCGTACTCGTTCTCCCCGGTGGACTTGATGCCGTTGCCCAGGCCATTGGGCGTGGTGGCGGCCGGCGCGGTGACGGGCGGGGTGTAGGCGGCGACGGCGCCGTCCCCGGGCTGCCCGTCGATGAACTCCTTGCGGCCGCCGTTGTTGATGATGACGCGCTCGCGTTCAATCTCCATGACGGTGGCGCCCATCAGGTTGTTGCCGATCATGTACGTCTGCGAGCGCTGCGTGGTCATGTCCTGGATGGACGCGAACGACCAGTCCGGGTTGCCGGCGACGAGCGTGCCCAAGAGCTTCACGCGCAGGCCGCTCTTGGCCGGCGGCGCGTTGGCGTCGAACTCCGGCCGGGCTTCGTCCGGCGCCTTCACCGCGACCTCCGGCTCCGGCAGCTTGACGCCGGTGAGCCTGGACAGGCGCTCCGCGTCGATGGACGCCAGCGTGGTGTCCGCGGCGTGGGTGCGCTGGGCGACGCGCGCGGGCGCCTCTGACGCGGGGGAGGGGGAGATGGAGGATTCGACGAACAGATTCACCGTGCGCGCCGCCAGCAGGGCGACGAGCAGGATGAACAGCAGGTTCACGCTCCAGAAGTATTTACGAAAGAAGAGTTCCATCACGCTTCCGGGAGAAAGCCAGCCCCACATGGGACCGTGAGCAAGGCAGGTGCCATCGCTGGGCGGGTTTGAAACCCAGGACTTACGGCCAAGTCCGCGAAATTATTTCGGAATAGGACGCGGCCCTGGTGGCGGGCGCGGGGCTGACAACGCGTCCGGACAATTTGTCAAAAGCGGGCGGGGGCCGGTGTGACGGCCTGTCAGTCCGGCGTCCCAGGGGGG